>JBHHYQ010000076.1:0-5721 GCA_046757595.1 Candidatus Omnitrophota bacterium | reverse complement strand
TACCAATCTTGTCCCGGGCAACGCCCTGGGCCTGCATCTGCCGGATATTTTCCACAACCCATAACGCCTCGCTGTGGGCATCCTGGAAATAATTCAACCTGGGCTTGTCTTTGCCCCGGCGCACGGCATAAAGCGCCTTGGTGTACTTTTCCCGCTCCTCGGCAATAATCGCATTGGCCAGGTCCAGTATCGGCTGGGTGCTGCGGTAATTTTCCTCCAGCTTGATTATCTTCGTGCCGGGGAAGCGGCGGGGAAAATCGAACATATTGCGATAATGCGCCCCGCGAAAACTATAGATGCTCTGGGTGTCGTCGCCCACGACAAGGATATTCCCGGACATCGCGCCCAGGGCGCAGGCAATATCGGCCTGTATCTTATTGGTGTCCTGGAATTCGTCGACCATCACATAGGCATAACGTCGGCGCATCGCCTCTTTTATCTCGTCGTCATCCAGCAATACCCTAAGATAAAACAACATATCGTTATAATCGATAAGCCCGCGTTCGAATTTATATTCCTGATACTCGCGGTTTATCTTTTCTATCTGCGCCACGGCCTGGCTAAACTGGGGATAATTCTTTGCCAGCAGGGAAGCGAATGTCTCCTGGTGATTGAAGGCGGCGCTGAAGATAGCCTGCAGGGTATCTTTCCGGGGGAAACGCCCCGGGGAACGTTTGGCCCCGCATTTGTCTATCAGCATCCCCACGGCCTGGGCCGCATCGGCATCGTCGATAAAAGAAAAGTTCTCCTTCATCCCCAGCTTATGGTAATAGCGGCGGATAACCTTATAGGCAAAGGAATGAAATGTTCCCCCCTCTACCCTGGCGCAACACTCGTTATGCCCGCAGGTGCGGGCAAGCATCTCCCGCGCCGCCTTGCGGGTAAAGGTAAGCAAAAGTATCTTATGGGGCGAGACGCCGCGGTCCACGAGACGAAGCACGCGGTATTCGATAACCCGCGTCTTGCCGGTCCCGGCCCCGGCCACGACCAACACCGGGCCCTCCAAAGTATCCACAGCCTCCTGCTGCGCCTTATTCAGGGGATATTGCATGGCTAATGACCACTATGCGGTCTACATGGGAAGATATTATTTTATTGTCTCTCTCGCCGGAGAAAAGCCTGTTTAACCTTTCCAGGTTGCTCTGCTGTATCACGCAAAGGACTTTATGTCTGCCGGCAAAAAAGGCGCGTACCTGCTCGTCTTTATAAAATATGGGGATGGGATGCTTGCTCCAGAAGGGGTTGGAACTGCTGTCGATAACCGCCACCGGACGGCCACTGTAAAAATGCGCCCCGCGGGAATACATCTTATTACAAAGAATGGTTTGCGACAAGCCGGGATTATCCTGCAATATTTTCGGCAAATCATCATCGGAAAACGCCCCGTCCAAATGCCGGGGGATAACCGCCAGGGCAACAACGATAAATAAACCAATTGCGCAGACATTACAAACAAAAGAATAATTATCCCGGCGCAGGATGAGAAAAACCCCGGAAAGTAGTATAAACAGGCAAAATATGGCCAAGACGGATATTACCGTAAGGTAAAACGAGGGGAATTGCCGTTTTATTGCCGGCGGGGCAAATATCGCTATAGTCAGGGCCAAGGCGATATAACCTATGCCCGCGCCCCACTCCCGCCGCGCCCCACTCCCGCCGCGACAAGCAAAAGAGGCCCCCAGCAACACCGCAAGGGGGATAAACATCGGCAGGATATAACTGCTCAACTTGGAATGCGCCGGAACAGTCAGCAACAAGACCGCGGCAATCCAGGAAAATAAAAATATGTGTTCTTTTTTGAACCTCCCGAATGCCCGGCCGACATAACAAAAATAAAATGTCCAGGGCATCGAGCCGAGAATAATCACCATAGGATAGAAATACCAACGGTCAAAACTCTTATGCTCGGCATAAATAAGGCGATGCCAGTGGTCATGCACGAAAAACTCCCACCAAAACTCCCGGCCATAGGTAACCCAGGAATAGACATACCAGGGCAGAGTCAAAACGGTAAATATCAGCCAACCGCGGAAATTACCCAAGAACAGGCGCAGGCGGCGGCCATCTCTTACCGTGGACAAAAATAACAATATCGTCAACGCAGGAATAAGAGACCCCAACAACCCCTTGGTAAGCGCGGCCATTGCCGAAAACACATAAAACAAGCTCAACATCCCGCCTCGTCCATACTTATACCAGAGATAAAAACTATAGAGGCAAAAGGAGATCAATACGGAAAAGACGATATCCGTAAGCACGGCGCGGGACAACCCAAAGTATAAGGCCATAGTCGCCAGGATAAAACCCGAACAAATCCCCGCGCGGTTTCCGGCTATCCTGCGCGCGAATAAATATGTCCCCACAACCCCCAAGAGGCCAAACAATGCCGTGGGAATTCTCGCCGCGGCCGTAGTCGGACCGAACAACTTAAAACAAATACAGAGCAACCAATAAAATAACGGCGGCTTTTCGAATTGCGGCGCGCCAAACATAAGGGGAGTAAAAAAGCTATCGCCGGCAAGCATCTCCTTTGCCGTTTGGGAATAAAATACCTCGTCGGGATCGGTGAGGGACACGGCCTGGATATAGGCAAAATACAGCGCCCCACAAAACACAACCAACATAAATAACCACTTACGTCGCAAAAATAATTGCTTTATCATCAGTATTTTGTAAAATTAGAATAACGGAAGACAGAGGACAGATAAACGGGGGATGAGCGCTCGCTTCGCTCTCCGGGACGATGGACGAGGAGACGAGAAGACAAGCATTTCTCGTCCCAGCGAGCGGCCGTCTAAGGCTGTCGCCCCTCATCACCTGTTTTACCATGTCTAATCCGGGCTATCTCCTCCTTGTCAAAGGTAGCGCGGCCCGTGCCCTGAACGACATCTAACTCCAGGATTATCTTATCCCCAATATCATCTATAATCCGCCCCTTAAATATCGCCCCGCTTTTTAAGATTATGGTATCCGGATTGCGCGAACGGGTAACAACCCTGATATTTCTGATACGCCCCAGGGTATTGCCAATATTACCTTTCAGAAAATACCCATAGACAAAAAACCCCGACCAGAAAACAACCAAGACAATCAAGGCCATAATAGATAAATTTTTGATTTTTATTCGTCTTATATTTCCGGCTAAGGTAATACGATTTCGTCCGGTGCGTTTGGAAAGATACAGGGCTTCGTCGGCCTTCTTAATAATCCCGTCCATCGTCTTTGCATCGTCGGGGTAGCTGGCGATGCCACAACTAATTCCCACATTGAAAAACTTATCTTTGAATAAAAACGGGTGATCTTTCGTATGGCGAACACAGGCCGCCATCGACAAACCGATATCCTGAGATGTCTTCCCGGGAAAAAGGACAACAAACTCGTCTCCGCCGTAACGGAAAATATGACATCCTTCTTCCAGTTTGCAACTGAGGCTAGCGGCGACATATTTTAATATCTCATCGCCAAAGAGATGGCCGAACTTATCATTGAATTTTTTGAAACGGTCCACATCCATAATCGCCACAGAAAAAGGCTGCTCCGTAGATGCCGATTTTTGCAACAAATCGGTGAATATGCGATCGAAAGACTTCCGGGACAACAACCCCGTAAGATAATCGTTTTCCATATGATTTAACTATGTAGTCCCCCCCTGTTCAATAAGGAGACATTCAAGACATTCAATCGCTAATGAGACAAAAGTGACATTGTCGGTTTTTGTCTCATTAAGCAGGCATAATTTATGTAACGATGCAATAGCATTCAAACATAACATTGGGGTAATATTCAGGTATGGCGCTATCGAAACTATGCCTCGGTAGCGAGGTAAATACTACGGGGGATTTACTGTCTTGCCCCGACTTGATATTTATATCAATCGAGGCCCCGCCACATCTGATGAAGTCGGAAGAATTTTTGTATATCTTGTTATGTATCAATCAGTTAAGTTGTTCTGGCGCTGATTTTTCCGATTTTTTTACGGCGCATCTTTCACGGCATTACGTAGATCGGTAATATGCCGGGCGCGGATGGCTGAACCTTTTAACTTACCGGCGGCTGTGGTCGCGTTTGGGTCGTCATTGCCGCTAAACTTGACCGCCTTCCCGCACTGGGAATAAACCTGATTAATCGCCTGGCGCAGAGAAGTAATATGCTGGGCCTTGATCGAGGCATTACTGGCCACATCCCAACCATTACTCGCCCAGTCATAGGCCGCTAATCCCGCCTCTTGCCTTTTTTTGACAATCTGCTCCTTTAGCTGCGTAAAATGCACTGCCCTAATAGCAGTGCTTCCCGCAGTAATCGTATCAATCCAGATATCCTGGGTTGTCCAGGAGCCGGATACGCTATCCCAAAGCCTGCCTTGCGCCTGACAAGGATTTTTGTCAAAGGTGACCGTAGCCGTGGCCGAAACCAAGTAGCTAAGATCTGGCGAATAACAGGTCCCCGATTTACCATCAGGCTTTATTCTAGAGTAAAGACCAGCATATTGAGTAGAGCAGATCCCTCCCCAGGCAACAAGTTTTGAGCCCGGGCTATCCGCCATGGCCGTTAAAACTGCTGATCCCGGCCTTACTGCCTCGCACACAGAACCACAATCAATAATCGTATTGCCGCTGCCATCTACCCCGGTTACCGTGCCTGTGCCTGTGCCTAACTTATCCACCATTAGTTTACCTGGAATAACATAAGCTATCGTAACAGAGGAAGGCCCGCCGATCGTAAAACTACATTTAGTGCTGCCTTGTGCGGCTGAACAATCACCGGTAAAAGACCGCACACTTCCTCCGCTATCTGGAGTGGCAGTTAAAGTAATTGCCGTGTTCTTATCAAACCAGGCAACGCCGCTCTGGCCGGAGGCAAGGTTTATTCCGGCAGGGGTAGAGACGACACTGCCGCCCACACCGTTGTTAACCGCGAGTTGATATTGCTGGGCAAAATTAAGCATCACTGTTCTGTCGTCATTCATCTGCACCTCGCACTGGGTATAAGGCGCGCTTCCATGAAGTATATCGCAACCGGTCCAACCCGTAAATCTTAGGCCGGCTCCAGCAAGTATTCGGTTTATTGATGCGTCAAAACTTAAGATAATATTTGCGCCCAAAGCATAGGTCCTCTCAATCCCTGTCGGCCTATAGAGAAGTTCACCTGTCGGCGTAAAGACAAGTTTATAAGAAATTGACTTTCCTAGTAGGCTCATTATATTATCCCTAACTGTCAGCACCGGCGGAACGCAGAGAACGTAGCGAAACTTATAAACAGGACGATTACTAAAATCGAGACATGGGAGGAGGGGTCCAGTTATTGGAGCATCGTATCCATAACACCAATCAGAAGAAGTATCAACGTGGGTAACGCCATGGTCGTCTCTGTCCTTGGGGCAAAAATATCTATATTCGTTGTTCCCATCCAGTTCATCTTTGGGCGGAGCGTAACAGGTCACCATAGACTCATTCCAGGTAAGATCCTTCCTACCAAAATATGTGCTATCACAGACATAGTTTTTTATATCTGTACAGCTGCGCGCCTCAAGACCGTTACAGACATACTCTGCGTTTTTTTTTCCATCACAGGTATCAGAAGTTCCTCCGCAACTATCATCACTTGCCTCTTTGTAGATCCATTTAGTCCTGAGATCATCATGCGGAGTAATCCATTGCCCATACCAATGGGGGGGGGGGGGGGGGGGGGGGGGGGGGGGGGGGGGGGGGGGGGGGGGGGGGG
>JBHHYQ010000075.1:0-5842 GCA_046757595.1 Candidatus Omnitrophota bacterium | reverse complement strand
AATTGGCAGGGTTTTCGATTATGTGGAGAGGGCGCGGCAGGGGCGGGAGAGGGTTATTGATTTGGGGGCCGGCCTGCGGGATGAGGCGGTTTATGCTTCCGGCTACCGTCGGGAAAAAGACCACGGCTATGTGGTTATCTCTACCGGTTGTTCCAACCATTGCGCTTATTGCCTGGTGCCTTATGTGCGGGGAGAGCTCTGTCTGCGGCCGCCGCAGGCTATAATAGGAGAGATAAAAGCCAATATCGCCCGGGGCATAAAACGAGTTACCCTTTTAGGGCAGAATGTGAATGACTATTATTATAGACCAAAGACCGAAGACCGAAGACCGAAGACCGAAGGCCATCCGCAGGATTCGCCTCTGGAGGAAAAACCGAAGAGCATTGAAATAGATTTTGCGCAATTACTTAAGATGGTTAGCGAGATAGAGGGGCTTAAAGAGGTGGGGTTTATTACCGCTCATCCCAAGAATACATCCGGGGAGTTGTTTCGCCTGATGGCCTCTTGTAGCAAGATAAAAAAGCGCCTGCATATTCCTTTTCGGAGCGGGTCGGACCGTATCCTGGCCTCGATGAAAAGGGGTTACAGCCGGCGAGAGTACCTCGATTTGGTCGGGCAATACAGAGATATCGTGCCCGGCGGGGAGCTATTCACGGATGTAATCGTGGGCTTTCCCGGGGAAAGGGAGCAGGACTTTCGCGCTAGCTATGACCTGATGCTTAAGGTCCGTTTCAACGCGGCCTATATCTTCAAGTATTCCCCCCGCCCCCATACCCCGGCGGAGAAGATGCGCGACGATGTCTCGCCGCAGGAAAAGCAGAGGCGGCACAGCCTGTTGCTTGAGCTGCAAAAGAAGATATCGCGCGCAGATGCCGTTCCCGCGGTTTTGGAATAATGAGAAGACGCATAGTTGCCATATTATCGTTTTGTTTGTTTTGGCCTTGTTTGCCTTTCCTGTCGGGTGCCTATGGCCAGGACAAACAAAGATTGGCCCTTTCCCTGGGCGAGGCTAGCCGTATGGCCCTGGATAACAGTCTGGATGTCCGCATCGCCCGTTATGACGCCTATATCCGCGGCAAAGATATCTACCGCGATATTTCCGTCTTCGACACCTTGCTTGAGGCGGAGCTGGGTTACAAAGATGACCGTCTGGGGCAAAATTCCGTGTTTGCCGGGACAAGGGCGGTTGATAAAGAGTATGACATCAGCCTGACTAAAAAGACCCCGACGGGCACCACCCTGGGGTTGGGTTTCGAACACCTGCGCCAGTGGACCAATTCCGGCTATGCCGACGCCAACCCGGCCTATGACCTGCAGGGCAGGGTCTCCCTAAAACAGGAATTGGGGAGGAACTTTTTCGGCCGCGCCGACAGGGCGAAGATAAAGATGACCCGTTTGGGCATAGAGAATGCGGCCTATACTTCCTGGGATAAAATCGAAGGGTTTCTCGCCGCGGCGCAGAAGGCCTATTGGCGCGTTGCGCGCGAGCGGGAGAAGTTGAGGATAAACGAGAAGATGCTGGGATATGCCCGTTCTCTGTATCATACCAACCTTTCCCGTTATGACCGGGGGTTAATCGAGGAGCCGGAACTTTTGTCTTCACAGGTAAACCTGGATATCCGCAGCAGCGAGTTATTGCTGGCTCAGGAGAGGCTGGCCGCGGCGGAAAACGGCCTTCTGTTGCGGTTGAACCAGCCTGAGAGAGAACAGATGTCCCTGGAGGTGACGGAGGGGCTTGCCCTGCCGCAACAGGGCAAGGTTGAGGCGTCTCGTTGCCTGGCCCTGGCCCTGGACAGCCGCCGGGATTACAAGGCGGCGAAAAATTCTCTTTTGTCCGGCGATGTGAAATTGGTCATCAAAAAAGACAGCCTGTTTCCTCAAATAGACCTAAGCGCCTCTTTTGCCAAAAACGGCCTCTCGGATAAATACAGCCGTTCCCTTTCCCAGATAACTTCTCAGGATCAGCCTGAATATTATCTGGGGCTTAAGGTTGTCTTCCCCCTGGAAAACACCGCGGCCCGCGGCGAATATGCCCAGGCCGAGCTGGAACGGGCAAGGTCTATTTTGCGGCTTAAGAATATCGAGCGCAGGATAATCGTGGAGGTAAGCGATAAGGCCAGGGCGGTGAATACGGCCTACCTAAGGGCGGAAAGCGCCCGTAATGTGGCAGCGCTGGAGGAAAAGAAATTGAATGCGGAGCGGAAGAGGTTTCGCCTGGGGCGTTCGGACAGCGACACGATAATTCGTTATCAGCAGGACCTCTTGCAGGCAAGGCTGGCCGCCGTAGATGTCCTATACGAGTATTATGCGCGGCACATAGAATTGAAAGACGCCGAGGATAGTCTCTTGAGCGATTATTGAGATTATTGATTAGATTATTGATTATTAGCAAGTATCCTTATTGACCCTTGACTAACTAATGCACATTTATAAGCCGTCTTTTGCCCGTATGCTGCGTCGGGGCACCCATCCAGTGGATGGGTCGCGCGCCTTGCCTACGGACAAAATCCTGGCTTCTAAATCGCACATTAGTTAGTCAAGGGTTAATAATGAGACAAAAACCGACAATGTCACTTTTTGTCTCATTAAGGATTGTAATAGATGAAAAAGATAGCGCAATTTTCCCTAAACCATTCTTTGTTCGTCAATCTCGTCTCTTTGTTTTTGGTCGTTGCCGGGGTGGCCTCTGTGTTTCACCTGCGGCGGGAGGCATTCCCCGAGGTCTCCTATGATTTGGCGCGGGTGGATACGGAATATAAGGGGGCCGCGGCGCAAGAGGTGGAGAGGCTCGTTACCACCCCTCTGGAGAAGGAGCTCAAGCAGGTCGACGATATCGACGAGATGTCTTCCGTCTCCCGCCGCGGCCTATCGACCATTGTCCTTAAGCTTAACCCCGACGCCCGGGAGAGAAGAAGGATTATCGACGATATCCAGTCGGCCGTGGATAGGGTCGTGGACCTGCCGGAGGATAGCGAGACCCCTCTGGTTACGGAGATAACATCGAATAAGATACCGGTCTTGGTCGTCTCTTTGACCGGCAATCTAAGCGAGGCGCGGCTACAGGGATACGCCCGCCGGCTGGAAGATATTATTTTGGACATCCCGGGTGTAGCCGCGGTAGAGAGAAGTGGTTGGCGTAAGCGGCAGCTCCAGGTGGAGGCGGACCTGGCCAAGATTAAGGATTATCATGTTTCCCTGGAAGAGATTATGCGCGCCCTGAAACAGAGGAATGTGGCCTTGCCGGCGGGGAGCATAAGATCTCCCCGGGGAGAGTTTATCCTGCGCGGGGGCGAGGAGTTCCATAATAAGGAGGAGATCGCCAACACGGTAATCCGCGCCAATGATGCGGGAAACCTGCTGCGGGTAAGGGATGTAGCCGTGGTGCGGGACTATTTCGAGGATGAGGATGTTCTCTATAAGACCGAGGGGAAACGGGCAATTTCGCTGACGATAATGAAACGCAAGAGCGCGGATACTATCTCTGTTGTGGATAAGGTCCGGCTCGAGGTCAAACAGTTCCTTGCCGATGCCGCGGATAAAGACCTTAAGGCCCGCTCCTTTTACGATATGTCTTTTTATGTCCGCAGGAGGCTTAAGGTCTTGTTTTCCAACGGGGTCATCGCCTTTTTCCTGGTCTGTCTTATCTTATTGTTTTTCCTGCGCCCGGGGTTTGCGTTTTGGACGGCCGCAGGTGTGCTTATTGCCCTGTTGTCCACTTTTTGGGTGATGAATGCCGCGGGGATGAGCATCAACCTGATAACGATGCTGGGGTTGATCTTGGTCTTGGGGATGCTCGTCGACGATGGGATAATCATTTCGGAAAATGTATATCGTTATAGGGAGAAGGGCCTTTCTTCCAGGCAGGCGGCGATAGCCGGCGCCGCAGAGGTGGCCGCCCCGGTATTTGCTACGGTCTGCACCACCATTGCCGCCTTCATTCCCCTTATGTTCGTTAGCGGGCTGCTGGGAAGATTTATCCGCAATATCCCTGTGGTTGTGGCTATGGCCTTAGCTGCCTCATTGCTTGAGGCCTTTGTTATCTTGCCGGCGCATTTGGCCGATTTCGGCGGGGGGGTAAAATCCGGAGATGCCCGGTTAAAGGGCCTTTATCGCGCGGGAGAGGCCTGGTTCGGACGCCTGCGGGATGTTTATCTTCGTGTCTTGCATTGGGCCTTAAACCGACGTTATGTCGTGGTGGGCGGCGCGTTTATTTTGTTTTTTGTTTGTATCGTCGCGGCAAGGCTGGGGATGCGTTTTGTCCTTTTCCCCGGCAATGGGGTAGAGCAGTTTATGATCCGCGCCCAGGCCGATGTCGGCGCATCTATCTATCGCACCGATAAGATGCTGGCCCCGGTAGAGGATTTCGTGGCTCGTATCCCGTCCCGATATTTGGATACATTCGAGACCGAGGTCGGCGCGCATCGCGAGAGGCGGAGTTATGACCCGCAGATGAGTTTAGGCGGGCACTTGGCCCAGATTACCGTATATCTTACGCCTTCGCAGAGACGAGAATCAGCCCAGGAGATCATCCGTCGGCTGCGGCCGCAATTGGAAGAGATAAAGAAAGAGAGCGGGTTCAGGCGGCTTTATTTTCAGCAGTCCAACGAGGGCCCTCCTGTGGGAAAGCCGGTCTATGTCCGCATCCAGGGGGAAGATTATTCCCGAATGCGCCTTATCGCGGAAGAGATAAAGGCATATCTTAGCCGCCTGGACGGCCTAAGCGCAATCACAGACGATTACGAGCTCGACGACAAACATCTGGATGTGGTCGTAGATGATGCCTTGGCCGGCAAGGCCTATGTATCCGTAGGAGATGTCGCCCTTTCTTTACGCAATGCCTTTTATGGCGGCGTGGCCACCTCGGTCAAGCCGCAGCGCGCCGAAGACGAGACCGATGTCCTGGTGCGCCTGCCGCGACAGCAGAGGGATGTTATGAGCGTATTCGATAATTTGGTTGTTGCCAACAGGCGGGGAGACCTGATCCCCTTAAAAGACATTGCCCGTATCCAACAGGTGCAACGTCTGCGTTCGGTAAGGCACCTGGACGGGCGCCGGGCAGTCTCCGTGTCGGCCGAGGTGGATAATCGCAAGATAACATCGGCCAAGGTAAACCGGTTGCTGGAGGCGAGGTTTTCCTATGTCCCCCATCGCTATCCCGGATATACCATTAAATATTCCGGGGAAAATGAGGAGACGGGAAAATCGATAAGCAGTCTATTGCAGGCCTTTCTCCTTGCCTTCCTGTTGATATTTTTGATTTTGGCTACCCAGTTCAACTCCCTTGTTCAGCCATTGATGGTGATGCTCGCTATCCCCCTGGGGCTTATCGGGGTAATTATCGCCTTCTTCGTCCATGGCCAGCCGTTGAGCTTTTTTGCCCTGTTGGGGCTGGCGGGGTTGGCCGGGGTGGTGGTCAACGATTCCATAGTTTTGGTGGATTTTATCAATAGGTTAAGGCGTTCCGGCGTCGGTAAAAACGAATCTATCCTGCGTGGCGCAGGCCTGAGGTTACGGCCGGTAATCCTTACCACGATAACCACCGTAGCCGGTATCGGCACCGTGGCCTACGGTATCGGCGGCAGCGACCCGTTCCTCAAGCCGATGGCCCTGGCGGTTACTTGGGGGCTCTTGTTTGCCACCGCGCTTACCTTGATTATCATCCCCTGCGTTTATGCTATCGTTGATGATCTGAAGAAGAGATGTTTTCTCCGCGGAGGGCTTGTCGTAAATTCAGCGAAGGCATAAATCGGCGGAAGATTGTAACCACAACTGCGAAAGATAACCAAGGCTAAAAAGAGCTAAAGGGCAAAAAAGTTAAAAAAATGCCCCATAGCCCTCAAAA
>JBHHYQ010000074.1:0-5878 GCA_046757595.1 Candidatus Omnitrophota bacterium | reverse complement strand
AGCAACAGGACACACCCACTTACCAAGTTCATCTCAACCAAAACCCACTCTCCCGCCTCATATCTTCAATACCGCCAAAAACGCCTCCTGGGGTATCTCCACGCTGCCAAACTGCTTCATCCGTTTCTTGCCCTGTTTCTGCTTCTCCCATAACTTCCTCTTGCGCGTAACATCCCCGCCGTAACACTTCGCCGTAACATTCTTCCCTACGGAACGCACCTTTTCCGCGGCGATAATCTGGCTGCCTATTGCCGCCTGCACGCTGACCTCGAACAACTGGCGGGGGATAAGGTCTTTAAGTTTGCTCACCAGCGCCCGGGCCTTGGCCGGCGCCTTTTGCTTGTGCACCAAACAGGAAAAGGCCTCGCAGGGCTTTTTGTTTATCAGGATATCCAACCGCACGACCTCCGTAGGGAAATATCCCTCGAACTCGTAATCCAGCGAGCCGTAACCCCGCGTCAACGACTTGATACGATCGTAAAAATCCACGATTATCTCGGACAAGGGCATATCGAAGACGACCTTGACCCGGTTGTCGGGAAGATACTCGCTGCTATCGTAAATTCCCCGTTTCTCCTTGGACATCTCGCATACCGGGCTCAACGACTCCGTAGGGATAAGCAAGGACGCCCTGACATAAGGCTCCTCCACCTCTTCGATATCCACGGGCGGGGGAAGATTGGCGGGGTTGTCCACATCGACTATCGCCCCATCCTTTTTCTTTATCTTGTAAGAGACATTGGGGGTGGTAATGACCAGGTTAAGATTATACTCCCGCTCCAGCCTCTCCTGGACTATCTCCATATGCAAGAGCCCCAGGAACCCGCAACGAAACCCGTAACCAAAAGAGGCCGAACCCTCCGGCTCGTAAACAAACGATGCGTCGGACAACTTCAGCTTTTCCACTGCCTCCCGCAGGCGGGAAAAATCGCCGGCGCTTACGGGATAAATCCCGCAGAAGACCAAAGGCTGCATTTGCTTGTATCCGGAAAGGGGGGCGGCGGCCGGGCGCCGGGCATTAGTCACGGTATCGCCGACCGCGACATCGGCCGCGGCGCGGATATTGGCGATAAAATAACCCACCTCCCCGCAGATAAGTTCGTTGACCGGGCAGAGCTTGAGGTCCTTTACCACCCCCAGATCCTCGATACGATACTCGCCTTTGCCCTGCATCAGCCGTATGCCCTCGCCATGTTTAACCGCGCCGTTGACTACCTTTATATATACTATCACCCCGCGATAGGTATCGAATACCGAATCGAACACCAATGCCTGCAGCGGCGCATTGGGGTTGCCGCGGGGCGGAGGGATAACATCGACTATCCTCTCCAGTATCTCTTCGATGCCCCGGCCTTCCTTTGCCGAGGCAAGCAGTATATCCTCGTCTTTAAACCGCAGCATATTGACCAGCTGGGCCCTGACACCGTCGATATCGATACTCGGCAGGTCTATCTTGTTGATTACCGGGATAATCTCTAAATTGTATTCCCGCGCCAGGTGAAAGTTGGCCACGGTCTGGGCCTCGATGCCCTGGCCGGCGTCCACGACCAACAACGCCCCTTCGCAGGCGGCGATGGACTTGGCGACCTCGTAGGTAAAATCCACATGCCCCGGGGTATCGATAAGGTTGAAAACATAACTACGTCCGTCCCGGGCGCGATATTTAAGGCGCGCGGCCGAGGCCTTTATCGTAATCCCCCGCTCCCTCTCCAGCTCCATATCATCCAACATCTGATGTTGCAGATGCCGCCTGTCCAAAGACGATGTCATCTCCAGTATCCTGTCGGCCAGGGTAGATTTCCCATGGTCGATATGGGCAATAATGCTAAAATTCCGAATCAAAGATTTATCCACTGCTGCAGTCCTTAGTTATTAACTATCGTTAATGAGACAAAAAGTGACATTGTCGGTTTTTGTCTCATTAACGATAGGGCCCTTGCGATCTTTTTCTGCCCCCGGCCCCCGGTCTTATGTCCCCTGTCTTTATCTCCTTTACCATCCGCCTCACTACCGCCTCGACGCCCATATCCGTAGTGTCGATATATATTGCGTCCTTCGCCCTTTTCAGCGGCCCGGTGTCTCGCTGGGAATCTATTTTGTCGCGGCGGCGGATGTTTGCCTCTATCTCGGACAAAGAGACATCCTGCGCCCCCTCTATCTCTTTATAACGCCTTTTGGCCCGCTCCCGGACACCGGCATCGAGAAAGAACTTATAGTCGGCATCGGGGAAGACCACCGTCGTGATATCCCGCCCCTCAAGCACGGCATCTCCCTGCCGCCCCAGCTCCTGTTGACGAGAGACCATAATCTCGCGCACCTGCTTGATTTGCGCCACATCGGAGACCATCTCGTTTACCGCCCTATCGCGTATCTGCCGGGTTACATCTGCGCCGTCCAGCACAACCTTAAGGCCATCGCCGTCTTGGGCGCTTGCCAGGGCAATCTCGCAGCTGGCGGCCAAATCGATAATCCCTGCCTGGTCTTTGCCGGACAACCCTTTGTTTATCGCCGCCAATGTAAGGGCGCGATACATTGCCCCGGTGTCGATATACAATAACCCCAGCTCTTGGGCAATACGTTTGGCCACCGTGCTCTTCCCGGACCCGGCCGGGCCATCAATAGCAATAATCATAATTACCCGTTGTTGTCAATCCTTCACTCCCTCTACCTTCCGACCTCTGACCTCTATCCTCTGATAAACCTCCCCGGCCTGGTCCACCGAGGCGCCCTGGTGGACAATCGCCTGCAGGGCCGCGGCCATTGCCTCAGGATGAGGCCCCTGCCAGACATTACGCCCTAAGTTTATGCCAATCGCCCCCTTCTTCATCCCGTCGTAGACAAACTCCAAGACCTCCCGCTGGGAGCCGCACTTCGGCCCCCCGGCCATAACCACCGGGACAGGGCAACCGCCCACGACCTTATCAAAATCCCCCGGACACCAATAGGTCTTTACCACCCTTGCCCCCAGCTCCGCGGCAATACGACAGCTCAGGGCAAGATAACGCGCGTCTCTTTTGGCCAGCTCTCTGCCCACGGCCGTAACCGCCATTACCGGGATAGCGTATCTCTCGCATTCATTGACCAGGCGGGAGAGATTTAACAATGTCTGACGTTCATATTCACTGCCGACGAATATAGAGACCCCCACTGCCGCAGCATTGAGGCGAATTGCCTCCTCCACAGAGGTAGTAATCTCCTCGTTGGCCAAGTCTTTTCCCACCATACTCGTGCCCCCGGAGACGCGCAGGATTATCGGCTTGCTCCCCGCGGCCCGCACGCAAGAACGCAATACCCCGCGGGTGACAAACAAGCCGTCGCAATACTCCAGCAGGGGCTCAATCGTCTGCCCCGGCCTCTCCAGGCAACGGGTCGGCCCCTGAAAATACCCGTGATCGATAGGCAGAAAAAAACAATGCCCGTCAGGCTGTATCAACCTACTCAAACGATTTTCCATCCCCCAGTCCATAATCCCCCCTTCATCCTATCCGCTATCCCTCATTCGGATAACAACCTTCAACGACTCTCCGGCATAAGCTACCAGTTTAAACCCCAATGCGATATCTGTCAAGGGCAATCTGTGGGTAATCATTTTTTCTATGTCCGGCCGGCCCGATTTGATCAGAGCCAGGGCGTCGATATGATCCTGCGGGCTTGCGGCATAAGAAGATACGAGCTTGGTTTCCCGGCGCCAAAACAGCTCATTCACCGGCAAGGATATCTGCGCGGCCTCCGGGGCCGGGGCAAAGAACAAGACGGTCCCGGCGCGCTCCACAGAGGCAAAGGCCTGTTGGATAGCCGCAGGCGCGCCGGCGCACAATATTACCTTATCGGCCAGGCGCCCGGAATTGACCTCGGCCAATACTTGGGGAGAATATCGTTTGGCCTCGACAGCAAGGTCCGCGCCCAGCTGTTTGGCCTTGTCCAGGCGCCAGGGAGAAATATCCACAGCCGCGATAAATGCCGCCCCGCGCAGGCGGGCGGCCTGGATATGCAGGATACCGGAGACCCCGCTGCCGATAACCAACACCGTATCTCCCGGGCGGATATCGGCAACCCGCTGCGCCCGCAACACACAACCCAAAGGCTCGATAAATGTCGCCGCCTCGTCGCAAACGCAGTCCGGCAAGGGGTATGTCCCCTGCCGAACATTAAGCGCGGGAAGGCGAACATACTCGGCAAACCCCCCGGGATAAAAGTTCGTGCGGCGCAGGGTATCGCACACGGTATGGTAACCGTTGCGGCAATAATGACATCCGTTGCAGGGCACATGGTGCGAGGCGCAAACGCGATCCCCAACCTCAATCCCCTCAACCCCCGGGCCCAGCTCCTCTGCCACCGCGGCGATCTCGTGTCCCAAAACCAAAGGCACCCGGTCGCGGCGATACCACTCCATCACATCGCTGCCGCAGATACCGCAGGCGCTAACCCGCAACAAGGCCTCGCCCGGGCCAATCTTTGGCCGCGGCATCTCCTCCACCCGCAGGTCCGAATTCCCATAATACATCCCTACGCGCATACTTGAGTTTGTTTTCGCCAGGGGCGAATTGCGCTGAAAGCAACGCTACGCATCCGCCTTCGGCAAAGAGTCTGACGAAGACGTAAATAAAATCATACGGTACCTTTTGGACAAGATCCGAACTTTTTTGACGAAAATCCGAACTGCGACTTTTGATTGCCGCCCGCAGGGCCGCTAATCCCGCCCAACGTTTATAACTCTATCCAAATAAAAAATATCGACAGCCTCTTTGCTATTTATTGACCCTTGACTTACTAATACACGTTTATAACCCGTATTTTTTGGATCGCGTGGATTGGTCCAATTAATTGTTTTGCTTTAATCCTTTCTTGTCATCATGTTTTGGCAAGTAATTTTGCCGCGTTGAAATTTTTTTAACAGTTCTTTTTTCTAAATCTTTTCTTGCTTTACCTGCTACACTTCCACCATCCTGTGCGGTAAATTTATTTTCAATAAACCCCTGAGAGTTTTGTTTTTTGCAATTTCTGTTGTTGATGCTTCGCCAAGCATCGTAAAAATGAGTTCCAAGCCGTTCGTATGATCACGCAAATTTTCTCTTTTCAAACTTTTGAATTTTTGATATTCGCTCGGTATCATGTCAAAAGTTGCTTTGGAAATTTCTGCTGTTAAAATCGCATATTCCTGCCCTTCATTTTCTTGCCATCCTTAACAAGCATTTCAACTGGGGGACAATTTGTCCCCCAGTAGGCATTTAATTCCCTATCCCTCTTTCGCATTTTTTTTATGTAGTCTCTAACATTAACTGTATCGGTAAGCGCTTCAATTACATCCGCAACTGAAAACTACCATTTGTTATTATGAATAGTTTTGCGTATCTCTTTTTTTGGAAAATAGCGATTTTCGTTGTAATTTTTTTGTTCATATTGTCAAAATTTAAGTTTTTCTAATTCAAGCCGCTTGTTGTAATAACTGATAATATCATCGTAGTTTTTTGCAACAAAACGATCCTTCAAAATTGAATACGGCTCCCTTTCTATCATCTGCTCAATCTTCAGCTGATGATTTTCGGGATGCAAAACCAAAAATTCAGCCCTAAATTCTTTTAACTGATACGCCCTATTTAGCGATTCGCCAAGCGCGCCAATACCAAAACTTGTCGAGCATTCGCTTGCAAGAAAAGTATAGCACAAGCATGAGAGATACCTTCATCTTTCACTTATATACTAACATGAAATCAATTTTTATACAACAAATTTTATCAGGAAGTTTGGAAATGGGAAGATAGATCGTTACCCCCCCACCGGATTGGCGTTGTTATAATTTTATTCTTTTTTATTTTATTGCAATTATCCTGTAGGGTTCAGGCATGCCTGAACCGTTACTTTATTTTTAATATTATTT
>JBHHYQ010000073.1:0-5892 GCA_046757595.1 Candidatus Omnitrophota bacterium | reverse complement strand
AAAACTGAACGATACTGTGGATGTCGTCGGGCTCAACCCTAAGGTTGCCAAGACTGTGGTTACGGGTATCGAGATGTTTCGTAAATTGCTGGATGAGGGGCAGGCAGGAGACAATGTCGGGCTATTGTTGCGGGGGGTAGAGAAAAAGGATCTGGAGCGGGGGATGGTTTTGGCCGCGCAGGGTTCGATTACCCCTCATACCAAATTCAAGGCTCAGGTTTATATTCTGAGCAAAGAAGAGGGTGGTCGGCATACTCCGTTTTTTACCGGTTATCGTCCGCAATTTTATTTTCGCACTACGGATGTTACGGGAAATGTAAAATTGCCCCAGGGCACGGAGATGGTTATGCCCGGAGACAATGTCGTTTTGGAGGTAGAGTTGATAGTGCCTATCGCTATGGAGAAAGAGTCGCGTTTCGCTATCCGTGAGGGCGGCCATACTGTCGGCGCCGGCGTTGTTTCGGAGATTATCGGGTAGAGCGGAGGACAGCAGACGCCCTTTGGCTTCGCTCAGGGCAAAGAGGACAGAGGCCAGATAGACCGAGGGACGAAGGATGATCTCTCACTCGGACTTACATTGAGCAATAGACAATAGAACAATAGAGCCGATGTTCAATCTTCTGGCCTCCGACCACTGTTTTCTAATATGCAAAAGATCCGTATAAAACTAAAGGCCTACGACCATAGGCTGCTGGACAAATCCGTGCAGGAGATTGTAGATACCGCGAAGAGGACCGGGGCGATAGTTTCCGGCCCTATCCCTTTGCCGACGAAAAAAGAGGTTTATACGGTTTTGAGGTCTTCGGTTATCGATAAAAAGTCCCGCGAGCAGTTCGGTTTGTACACGCATCTTCGTTTGTTGCAACTGGTTAACCCCACGGCGAAAACAGTAGATGCCTTAAAAAAACTAAACCTGCCCACGGGTGTGGCCGCGGAGATTAAGTAAGTTTATTGAGTTTATTGAGTTCATTGAGTTTTTTGAGTTGAAAAGATTTTACTCAACAAACTCAACAAACTCAACAAACTCAATAAACTCAAGTAACTCAAATGTCATTATTAGGTAAGAAAATCGGGATGACGCAGATTTTTGACGAGCAGGGGAATTTTGTTCCTGTTACTCTGGTGGAGGCTGGACCTTGTCCTATTTTGGCCTTAAGGGGGAAGAATATATTATTAGGGTATGGCAATAGGAAAGAGAGCCGTGTCGGTAAACCCGCTTTAGGTTTCTTTAAAAAGGTTGGTGTTGCCCCTCAGGAGATTATCAAAGAAGTAAGGGTGGAGGACTTGACAAGATATAAGGTTAAGCAGGAATTGAAGGTTGATGAGTTCAAGCCGGGTGATTTTGTCGATATCAGCGGGGTTTCTATAGGCAAGGGGTTCCAGGGGGGAGTACGACGTTGGCATTGGCGTGGTGGCCCTAAAACCCATGGTTCTACTTCTCATCGCAGGGTTGGTTCTATTGGCGCGAGTTCCGACCCCTCGCGGGTATTCAAGGGGCAGCATATGCCCGGGCATATGGGGGCGCGACGAACTACTACGCAGAATCTTAAGGTTGTGAGCGTGGATTTATCCGAAAATATTTTGGCGATTAAAGGCGCCGTCCCCGGGCACAAAAATGGTTTGCTGGTCGTAAGGAAAGCAATTAAAGTTCATTGAGTTTATTGAGTTTGTTGAGTTAAAATATTCAACTCAAAAAACTCAACAAACTCAATAAACTCAATGAACTCAAGTAACTCAATAAACTCAAATGTTTACATTGACGGTTTATAACTCTCGGGGTAACAGGGTTGAGGATATGGCCCTGGATAAGGATATTTTCGATGGACGGGTCAACAAGGCCGTAGTCCATCAGGCGGTTGTGTGTTATCAGGCCAATAAGCGCGCCGGTTCTGCTTCTACCAAGACCCGGGGGCGTGTTTCTGGGGGAGGGAAGAAACCCTGGCGGCAGAAGGGAACCGGACGGGCCAGGGCCGGGTCTTCGCGTTCCCCGTTGTTTCGTCATGGGGGTGTGGTGTTTGGGCCGCAGCCGCGGGATTTTTCTTATAGATTATCTGCGAAAATCAGGAATTCGGCATTAAGGTCGAGCCTGAACGACAAGCTTAGCGAGAAAAACGTGGTCTTGGTGGATAAGATTGTTTTCGACGCCCCCAAGACAAAAGAGGCAACCAAGATGTTGTCTAAGTTACGCGTCGACAGCGGTGTCTTGATTGTGGCGGAGATGAGCCCGCAGGCCTTCCGCCCCTTGCGCAATATTTGCGGTTTGTCCTTAAGGCGCCCCCAGGACCTTACGGCTTATGATGTGTTGCGGCATAAAAAGCTGCTGATCGAAAAAGAGGCCCTGGATAAGATCGTAAGCAGGTTGGCATAAAGCATATGGAACACTACGATATAATAAAATCTTTGCTTCATACGGAAAAGAGCGCGAATTTATACGAGCCGGCCGGGGCCTATGCCTTTTGGGTGGATAGGCGCGCTAACAAGATAGAGATAAGGAGGGCGATAGAGGCCTTGTATAATGTTAAGGTTAAATCCGTGCGCACCCAGATAGTTACCGGTAAGGCAAAGAGGTTGCGTCATCAGTTAGGTTATACTTCCGATTGGAAGAGGGCGATTGTGGGATTGAGAGAAGGGGAAAAGATAGAAGAAAAATGGCGATAAAAAGATATAATCCGGTAACCCCCAGTTTGCGTTTTATGCGCCGCTCGGCCTTTAAAGAGATTACTAAGAGTAAACCGGAGAGGTCTTTGTTGCGGCCGCTAAAGAAGAAGGGCGGCAGGAATTGTTATGGCCGGGTTACTGTGCGTTTTAGGGGCGGCGGTCACAAACGGATGTATCGTATTATCGATTTCAGGCGCGATAGACGCGAGATGTTTGCCGAAGTCTTAGCCATAGAATACGACCCTAACCGTTCCAGCCGTATTGCCCTTGTGCAGTATCCGGATAAAGAAAAACGGTATATAATTGCCCCTATGGGGCTTAATGTGGGAGACAAAATTATCAGTGGTGATAGCGATCGCGTGGAGATTAAGACAGGTAATGCTATGCCGCTTAGGAAAATTCCCAACGGGACATCTATGCATAACATCGAGCTGGTTAGGGGGCAGGGGGGCAAGATTGTCCGCGGGGCCGGAACCTCATCTCAGATAATGGCCAAGGAGGGAAAGTTCGCCCATGTAAAACTTCCTTCCGGCGAGGTCAGGCTTATTAACCTGGATTGTTACGCTACCATCGGCCAGGTAGGTAACATTGACCATGAGGCGATAGTGTCCGGTAAGGCCGGCCGCTCGCGTTGGTTGGGCCACAGGCCGCATGTGCGGGGCGTGGTAATGAACCCGGTGGATCATCCCCACGGCGGCGGTGAAGGTAAGGCCGGGCAGGGCAATCCTCATCCGGTTACCCCTTGGGGAAAGCCGACCAAAGGCTTCATTACAAGAAAAAGGGTTAAGTATTCGGATAGGTATATAGTACGGAAGTAAGTTTGTTGAGTTTATTGAGTTTATTGGGTCGAAATATTTTAACTCAAAAAACTCAACAAACTCAAGTAACTCAAATGTCACGATCAATCAAAAAAGGGCCTTTTGTCGACGAGAAATTGTTGAAAAAGATCGAGCGGGCGCGGCAGGCGGGAAGCCGACAGCCGATTAAGACCTGGTCTCGTCGTTCGGTCGTTACCCCGGATTTCGTCGGGTTTACCTTTGCCGTGCATGACGGCCGCAGGCATATCCCGGTATTCGTTACGGAAAACATGGTTGGTCATAAATTGGGGGAGTTTGCCCCTTCGCGCATATTCAAGAAACACGGTGGGGTAAAGGCCAAGAAGGCCCCGGCCAAGACTTAGGATGGAAGGGTCGCCGCGCTTCGGGAAGAATCCCCGCAATACGAAAACCGAAAAATGATCGCCAAGGCAGAGACTAAATTTTTGCGTTTGTCGCCTCGTAAGGTCAGGGATGTCGTAAACCTAATCCGGGGCAAGGATGTTTCCCGGGCGCTGGTTACGCTTTCTCACCTGCGCAAGCGCCCGGTAGTTAGTGTGGAAAAAACGCTAAGATCGGCAGTGGCCAACGCCGGAGTGAAAGGCGTAAATAGCGAACAGCTGTATATTTCGCGGATTACCGCGGATGAGGGGGCGCGCTGGAAACGGTTTAGGGCTGCGGCCTTCGGCCGGGCAAACAGGATATTGAAACGGACCACGCATTTGAAGATAGAGCTGGACATAAAGTAAACCAGTAACATACTACAAACCCATGGGACAAAAAATACATCCTTTAATATTTAGAATTGGCTTTATCAAAGACTGGAAGAGCCTTTGGTTTGCCGACAAGCATAATTTTGCCGTGTTTATCAAAGAAGACGCCTTGATTCGTCGACATATCAAAAATAAACTTCGTCAGGCAGCTATATCTCGGATTATAATCGAAAGGGTCGGAGGTAGCAACGTACGCATTAAGATTCATACTGCCCGCCCGGGGATAATTATCGGAAGGCACGGCGCGGATATCGACAGGTTAAAAGAACAGATAGGGAAGATCATCGGTAAGGATTTGATAATAGATGTAGTAGAGGTCAAATATCCGACCCTGGATGCTCAGATAGTATCTCAAAACATTGCCTTTCAACTGGAAAAAAGGATTGCCTTCAGAAGGGCTACCAGGAGGGCCATTGATCAGGCGATGGCTAACGGCGCCAAGGGGATCAAGATTTGTTGCGGGGGAAGGCTGGGCGGAGCAGAGATAGCCCGAAGGGAAAAGTACAAACAAGGTAAAATTCCTCTGCAGACATTGCGGGCGGACATCGACTATGGATTTGCCGAGGCCCATACTACTTACGGGCTTATCGGGATAAAAACCTGGATTTATAAAGGGGAAATTATTTAATTATGCTTTTAATGCCGAAGAGGGTAAAATATCGGAAGTCGCAACGGGGCAAGTTGCGAGGTAAGGCTAGCAGAGGAGATCGCGTCAACTTCGGAGAGTTTGGCCTGAAGGCATTGGGGAATTCCTGGATTAAAAGCAATCATATAGAATCTGTAAGAGTGGTGGTTGCCCGGCAGTTGCGCCGTGGCGGTAAACTGTGGATCAGAATATTCCCTCACAAATCCGTGACAAAGAGGCCGGCGGATACGCGTATGGGGAAAGGCAAAGGCGACCTGGACCATTGGGTGGCAACGGTTAGGCGGGGGCAGGTTCTTTTTGAACTGGGCGGCGTCCCCGAAGAGATAGCTCGTGAGGCATTTAGGCTAGCGGCATTCAAGTTGCCGGTGAGGACGAAGTTCGTGCGGCACCTGCATTCTTATTGAGGCGCCTGACAGGCATCGCATATGAAAAGAGAGGATTTTTCCAATTTGACACGTGAGGAACTGCTGGAGAAGAGAGGGTCCCTGCAACAGGAATTACATAAGTTGAACTATCAGCGCAAGGCAAAGACAGTAGAAAAACCGCATTTGTTTTTTAAGCACAGGAAAGATATCGCCAGGATTGAAACGATATTGAGCAATCGAACGAAAGAAAACGATAATGGTCAATAAAAGAAAAGAAAAAACAGGCGTGGTGGTTAGCGACAAAATGAATAAGACTATTGTTGTAAAGGTAGAGACGATAAAACGCCATTCGGCATACAAAAAGATTACACGGGGTTATAAAAAGTTTAAGGCCCATGACGAGGGGAACAAGGCTAAGGTGGGAGATAAAGTAAGAATTGGAGAAGTCCGGCCGATTTCCAAAGAAAAGCGCTGGGTGTTATTGGGGGTAGGGAACGGGCGCGTCCGTTCCGATAACCGCGACAGGAAGGGGTAATTTTTTATGATTCAGATTAAGACCATTTTAGATGTCGCAGATAATACCGGGGCGAAGAAGGTTTCTTATATAAATGTTATCGGCAAGAAAAACAGCCGGA
>JBHHYQ010000072.1:0-5978 GCA_046757595.1 Candidatus Omnitrophota bacterium | reverse complement strand
ATCCGAACGAACCGTGTCGAGCCCGGTCGAGCCGAGTCGAAAGGCGCCTTCTGCCTTAATATCCTTATCCTTTCGCGAAAATCGATAAGATGGGGAGAAGTATAGAGCCCCACGCGGTATCCTGCCCGGCGCAGGATGTAGGCGGCAAATACGCAAGACGACCCCTTCCCCTTACTGCCGGCAATATGCAGCGACTTAAACTTATCCTGAGGATTGCCAAGAGAAGAAAGGAACGAGCGAACGCGCCCCAGCCCCAGGCAACGGGAATAACAAAAACTACGTTTCTTCTCGTAATCGACAAAAGAACTAAGATAAACAATCGCGTCTTTATAGGTCATCTAAACAGGCAATATTGGCCTATGCGGCACGATGCTACAACGCAACCCTTCCGCCGTAACGACCAATCAAATTACTGTATTCCGTTACCGGGGACCAGTCCGGAAGAATTCGGAGAATCTTTTTTTTAGCTCCCGGCCAATTATCACATCCTGCCGTTGGGTAAGGTTGTGGTCGCCGGATAACAGTTTTACTGCCTCTTCCCGCGCCTGTTTCAACAGCTGCATCTGGGTTAAGGGATTGGCGATCTTAAGCTCGCTTAGGCCATGCTGCCGGAGGCCGAAAAACTCCCCCGGCCCCCTAATCTTCAAATCCTCCTCGGAGATCCTGAACCCGTCGCGGGAACGGACAACCGCCTTTACCCGCTCCCGGCCCTCCTGGCCCTCGGAACGGACGATAAGCAGGCAGTAAGAACGGTGGCTGCCGCGGCCAATCCTGCCGCGCAATTGATGAAGCTGGCTTAGGCCAAAATGTTCGGCATACTCGATTATCATCAGCGAGGCATTGGCCACATCCACGCCCACCTCCAGGACCGTAGTCGCGACCAGGATATCGATATCCCCGGCGGCAAACCCCCGCATAACCTCAACCTGCTCCTGCTGGCGAACCTGGCTGTGCACCAGGCCCACCTTAAACCCCTTGAACCTCTTCCTGGCCCGGGCATAAACCTCCACGGCAGAGGCACCGGGCGCCTCCTCGTCCTCTATCCTGGGGCAAATGATATAGGCCTGCCGGCCCCGGTTTACCTGTTCGGCCATAAAGGCATAGGCCTTATCGCTGTCTTTAGAGGTATAGGCGCGGGTCTCTATCGGCGGACGGCCCGAGGGTATCTCGTCCAGGACCGAGATATCCAGGTCCCCGTAAATAGTAAGCGACAAGGTGCGGGGGATAGGGGTTGCGGTCATAATCAGGCAATCGGGGTTGTCTCCCTTTTGCGGCAGGAGGGCGCGCTGCCCCACGCCAAACTTATGCTGCTCGTCGATAATCACCAGTCCCAGGTTTTTGAAACGCACCTCTTCCTGCAAAAGGCTGTGCGTTCCGATAACCGCATCTATTGCGCCGGATGCGATATCTTCCCTTGTCTTATCCTGCTGCTTTTTGTTCGAAGACCCCACCAGCAACCCTACGTTTATATCCTTTTGCGCCCCAGCCATCCGGCCGCGGATATTGGCAAAATGCTGCCGCGCCAATATCTCCGTAGGGACCATAAACGCAACCTGATAACCGCTGTCTGCGGCAATCGCCGCGGCCAACAGGGCAACTATGGTCTTGCCCGAACCCACCTCCCCGTGCAACAGGCGCTGCATCGGGGCGCGGGAGGCCATATCCCGTTCTATCTCGGACAAGACGCGCCTCTGGGCCGCGGTCAGAGAAAACGGCAGCGACTTAAGCAGGGCCGAGAATACATCCCCCTTCAGGCAATGCGCAATACCCTGCTTGCGAGCCCGCTGCCTCTTGCGCATCAACACCAGGAGCTGGTGCAGGAAAAACTCCTCAAAGGCCAGGCGGCGATAGGCCTGTTTATGCAATTCGCCGCTCTCGGGGAAATGTATCGAGACCAAACTACGCGCCAAATTCAACAACCCATATTTGCTACGTATGGCATAAGGCAGTATATCGCAAACCTCGGGGACGAGCTCTTTAAGCAGGGAATGAACCAGGTGGCGGAAATATCGCTGCGTCATCCCGGAAGGCAGGCTGTATATGGGAACGATGCGGCCGCAGGATAAACAGGCCTCTCCATCTTCCGCCAAGACCTCGAATTCCGGAGAAGACATCTGCAGCCGGCCCTGATAAGCCTCTACCCGGCCGTGCAGGACAACCTGCGTCCCCGGGGAAAGATACTTTTTCAGATAAGGCTGGTTGAACCAGACCACGGCCAACCGCCCGCTGTCGTCTTCCACGACAAGATGAAGCAGCTTAAACCTCCTCCGCCGCCAGGAGGCCCTCTCCCCCCCGGCCAAGACCTTAGCCCTGACCGTATAAACATTGCCCGGCGCGACCTTGGCAATAGGGGTGACATAGCAGCGATCCTCGTATTTGCGGGGGAAATAATAAAGGATGTCCTCCGCAGTGGCAATCCCCATCTTATAAAACACCTGTTCCCGCCGCGGCCCCACGGCCTTTATGTAGCGAATACTGAAATTCATTAAGGAAAGTAAAACGTTAATGAGACAAAAAGTGACATTGTCGGTTTTTGTCTCATTAACTTAGGCCCTGGCCCTCTTGTGCGCTATCTTCATCGCCCAAACTCCGCCGATTAAGAGGGCGACGAAAACCAGGGAGAGGGCATTGACATATTTTCCCGCCACGCGGGCAATGGCCTCGCCGAAAAAATAGATTATCCCGGCGACGAGAAAAAACCTCGCCCCGCGCGACAAGATAGAGACGAGGATAAACCGTTTTAGGTCCAGGCCGAACACGCCGGCAGACACGGTAAACACCTTATAGGGGATAGGGGTAAACCCGGCAATACCCACGGCCCAGACATCGTATCTTTTGTAATAACCCTCTATGGCCGCTATCTTATCCGGGGAGACAAGGCGGCGCAGTATCCTGCGGCCATACCTATGCCCGACAAAATAACCGAATACCGCGCCGCAGACCGACCCGGCCGTAGTTACCAGGGCCAAAGACATCGCCTGCGACGGCTCGGCGATCGCTAAGGCAATCAACAAGACGTCGGGCGGAAGGGGAAAAAAAGAACTCTCGGCAAAACTAAGCCCCCACAACCCCCAGGGCCCATAAGGTATTATCGCGCCAAGGAAATCCTGGAACATATCGTCGTCAACTCATTTAGCCCCAACTCGCCTATGCGCGCATTCGCGCTTAGCCCCAATCCCTGCAAGGCCTCGACAACGGCCTTTCGGGAGGCAATAGCGCATAAGGCATTGGCCAGACGCTTGCGGCGCTGGCCAAACCCGGCGCGGATTATCTCAAATAATAATCCCTCGTCGCACGCAGGATAACCGGGGCAGGGAACAAGCTCAAGCCTCAACACCGCCGCATCTACCTTGGGCCGGGGCCAAAACGACCCCCCTTTTATCCCAAACAAGACGGAGGGGCGGGCATAATACTGCGCCAGGCAGCTCAGGCGGCCATAAGCGGAAGAGGGTGGCCGGGCCACTACCCTCTGCGCCACCTCCTTTTGCACGGTAATCACCGCCAGGGATATCTTATCGCGCCAGGCGATTATCCGCTCGATTATCGAAGATGTAATATAAAAAGGGATGTTGCCCACAACCTTTATCTTCTTTTCACAACTGCCTAATTCGCCCAGGTCGTATCGCAAAAAATCGCATCTGCGGATATCGATATTTGCCCGCAGGCAAAACCTCTTTGCCAACAGCGCTACCGCCTGCCTGTCCACATCCAAACAGACAACCCGGCCCGCGGCTTCGAGCAACAACTCCGTAAGCCCCCCCTCTCCCGCGCCGATCTCTAAGACCGTATCATCCTTATCTATCCCGGCCGCGCAAACTATGCGCCGCAGGATATTCTTATCCCGCAGGAAATTCTGCCCCAACCTCTTTTTAGGATAAAGCATACTTCATCTCGAGCCTTATCGAGGCTTAGCCTCGATAAGGCGATAATGGTTGGAACGGGCGGCGGTGTTTATCGCGGCGATCATACTTGAGGCCGCGGCGCGGTTGCGGCCGGCAATATCAAAGGCCACCCCATGCAAAGGAGACACGCGAACAAAGGGAAGCCCCAGGGTAATATTCACCCCGCTGTCTTCGCCGCTAATCTTAAGGGGGATAAGCGCCTGGTCGTGATACATTACCACCGCGGCATGGAAAAGAGAGGCAGGGCGCCGCAGGGCCAGCTTAAACAATGTATCCACGGGATAAGGGCCACAACAACGGATAGTCTTTTTCAATATGGCTATGGCCGGGGCTATCTTCTCCGCCTCTTCCCGTCCGATAAGCCCGTTGTCCGAGCTATGGGGATTGAGCCCGCTTAGGGCAATGCGCGGCCGGCGGATACGATAAAACCGGCGCAAAAATGCCTCGGTTAACTTAACCACCCGGCAGATATCGACGGTGTTAATCCGCGCCGCGACCCGTTGCAAAGGGATATGCCGCGTAACCAGGGCAATCTTTAGGCGGGCATTGGCCAGGAACATAGCAAAGTCCGCGCAGCTTGTCTTATGCGCCAGATACTCTGTTTGCCCGGAAAACCCCCGACAGGACAAGGCCACGGCCTCTTTGTTCAGCGGGGCGGTAACCAGGCCGGAAAGATTGCGCCGCTTGAGTAAATCCAGGGCCACATCCAGGTATTCCCGCGCCGCCTGCCCATATTCCCGCCTAACCCGGCCCCAACAAAACCCCTTGCGGCAAACATTGGCCAGGTCCACTATCTCTGCCCGGCCGCTGGCAACCAGGCGCCGATAACCCGGTATCTTGCCCCAGACAAAACTATCCCCCACCAGGACAAACCTAACCCCCGGCCTTATCCGCGGGCTAAGCAGGGCCTTTACCGTAACCTCCGGCCCTATCCCCGCCGGGTCGCCCATAGTAATGATTATCGATTTAAACATAAAGCGCAACAACAAGAACGCAAGACAACGCTACACTTATACTCTGTTATCTTGCGCTCTATTTAATCACAATATACGCCTTATCTCTCAGCTCTTTTATCCAACGCCTGAACATCTTTTCTATTTTTTTCCGAAAAATAATCTCCCTGATCTTTCTCTCGACACCGGATAAAGGCGTGTTAGAGGCAGGGGCCATCTTTAGTAGTCGGAATATATAAAATCCCCGTCCAGCGGGAACAATATCCGAAACCTCCTGCGGCCGGAGAGAAAAGATCGCCCGCTCAACCTCCGGCAACAACTCCCCTTTGCGCACCATTTTCAAAGACGTCCCCTGAGAAAATATCTTGGCCACAGCGTAAAAATCATCTCCCTGTTCCAGGGCAATATGAGCATCACGTATCCTCTCACGAGATTCGGAAAATATAGAATCAACCTCTGCCGAAGCCGGCTGGCTAAACTCACTCTGATTAGCCTGATAATAAGCAGTTATCTCCACCGGACTCACCTTAATTTTTGCCTTAACATTATTTTCAACTGCAACGGCCATCATTAACTGGTCGGATATTCTCTCTCTTAAGTCATAAACCGTCAGCCCCTGTTCCGACAATGACTGGCGAAACTCGTGATCATCGGCGAATTTTTTCTTCATCTGCGCCATTTTCTGTTCGACGGCATATTCGGGAACCTGGATCTCTTGCCGGCGCGCCTCGGCCAAAATCAACCTGTCTTCGATAAGGCGGTTTAAAGCCTGCCGTTGCGCTTTGGCCATCTCCTCTTTCAGCCTTTGCCCGGAATAACGGGAGGAGATCTGCATATAACGCACGGCCAATATCTCCCTGAGGTCGCTTTGGGTAATCGCCTCGTCGTTGACCACGGCAATTATCCCGTCCTCAAGAGAATCGGCGCTAAATACGGCCGCCGTCGCAGATGATATAAAAATAAAGGCAAAAATGACTGCCATCCTATACACAATTCCCCCTTATCCTTTATATAGTACCCTCTAAAAAAGAGTTATTAACCCCTCGGTAGAGCAGGAAATGGCCTCAGGGCCGTTGTCCCCTTCCTCAAACCGCGCGCGCGGATTTCCCGCGTCATCGGCTTT
>JBHHYQ010000071.1:0-6009 GCA_046757595.1 Candidatus Omnitrophota bacterium | reverse complement strand
TCACCGAGGATACACCTCGGGGCGCCCATCCAGTGGATGGGCCGCGCGCCTTGCCGACGGGCAAAATTCTAACTTCTAAATCGTACATCAGTAAGTCAAGGGTTAATAACAATATTGATTTAGACCAATACATCATCATGCCCAATTATATTCATGGAATAATCATTATCAATAATCCTGCAGGGAACGGGCGTGCCCGTTCCGTTAATAAAACACAATTCAATCATATGTGAAATCACGAAATTAAATCAACTTCTGTCGCAATATGAGTTACAATTCACCCCGACACAGTGGGCCGAAAACGATACTTGACATTTCTTCAATCTCTCTTTATAATATAGGTTTATGTTGTTGGTAAGGCCGATAAGCTGGCGCAGGTTATAGTTATGAGGAGTGTATTATTTTGTTTGATATTGTCGGTTTGTTTTCGCGTTGTATTTGCCGACGAGGCCGTCAGGGAATTTCGGGTGATGAACCGCGGGTTGCGGGATATCGATGTGCGGGCCATAGCCGTTTCCCGGGACAACCCCGATCTTGCCTTTGCCGGGTCTGCGCGGGCTATTTATCGCACGGTAAACGGGGGACGGGATTGGCAGGTTGTCCTTAACCTGCGGGGGAGCAACCGCAGCGTCAATCACTTGTCTTTCGATCGCCGCAACGGAGATTTGGTTTATGCCGCTACCGACGACGGGTTATATCGTTTGGTCGATGGTTCTTCCCTGGCCTGGGAAAGGGTATTTCGCGGGATTGGAGAACAGGAAAATACCTGCGCCTTTGCCTTGGCGGAAGATGGCTTGATCTTGCTGGGGACAAGCGCAGGATTGTTTATTAGCCGTGATCGCGGCATATCCTGGGGTAAGGCCGGCGGTAAGTTAGGGTTATCTTATATCAGCTCTTTGGATAAACAGGGGGATAATTTGTTCGCGGCCACCCAAGATAGCCTGTTTGTAAGCCGGGACATAGGGTTATCCTGGGACAGGGTGTTTAACCTCAGCGCGGATGACGCCGGGGGTTCCGATGAGGAAGATGATCTTGGCGCCGGGGATTATTCTTCCCCCAATATCCGTATAAGGTATGTGTTTGTCGAAAAGTCAACGGCGGACAGGGTCTATTTGGTAACCGACAGAGGGGTGTTATTTAGCGATGATCGGGGAGAGACATTCTCTGCGGTTTCCTCTGCCGGGTTGGCCAATAAGGACGTTGACTTGTTGTTTGTCAGCGAGGGCGATGTCTATTCCGCCGGCCGCGGCGGGATATTTCGCCTGCCTAAAGACGGGGATTACTGGCAGAACCTCTACAAAGGCCTGTCTACGCAGGATGTGCGTTTTGCCCTGGCCGATGATGTCGGAAGGCTATGGTTGGCTACGGACAAAGGTGTGTTTTGCAGCCGGGCCGCGTTTGCTTCCCGTAACAACGTTGATTTACGGGAAATTCGCAAGCTGCGGTTTTGGTTTAATGACGAGCCGAGCATAGGCGAGGTCCAGGCCGCGGCGATTAGGTATGCCGAGGTCCACCCGAATAAGATCCGCGCCTGGCGGCAACAGGCGCGGCTTAAGGCCCTGATGCCGGCATTGACCCTGGATTTCGATAAGACGGTAACCACGGCCCTGGGTGCTAGTTATGACAGAACACAAATCGGCCCCCAGGACTGGGGGGTAAACCTGAAATGGGACCTGGCGGATATGATTTATAGCGCGGACCAGACCTCTATCGATGTCCGTTCGCGGCTGATGGTGCAGTTGCGCGACGACATATTAAACGAGGTAACGCGGTTTTATTTCGAGCGGCGCCGCCTGCAGGCAGAGCTGTTGTTGTCTCCGCCGAAGGAGGCGAAAGAGATAATGGACAAAAACCTGCGCATCGATGAACTTAGCGCATCTATCGACGCCCTGACCGGGGGGTATTTCTCGCGCCGCCTGGCGGAAAGCGACCCGGGGGCGCAAACAAGGGGATAGACCTATGTCCAAATTACGCACCTATTTTTTGAGCGGCATTGCCCTGATCTTGCCGATCATTATCACCGTCTACATCCTCGTGGGGTTATTCCGGTTTACGGACGGCCTTCTGGGTGGCTATATAAATTATTACCTGCGCCGGCAGTTTGGTTATGCCATCCCCGGGTTGGGGCTGTTGCTTTTTTTGTTGGTTATCCTGGCTACGGGGTTTTTTGCGGCAAATTTCTTCGGCAAGAGATTGCTGCGCCTTTTGGAGAGATGGTTTCTCAAGCTACCCTTTGTCTCTAAGATATACCCTCATATCAAGCAGTTTATCGATTTCGTCGTAACCAAAGACAAGCCTGCGTTCAAAAAGGCGGTGTTGGTGGAATATCCCCGTAAAGGGGCCTATTCTTTGGGGTTTGTGGTAAACGAGGGGATGTCTGAGGTTAAGCAAAAGACCGGCCGGGATATCGTCACTGTGCTTATCCCTTGCGTCCCTAATCCGTACAGTGGTTTCTTTGTGTTTTTCGATAAACAAGAAGTCGTGTATCTGGACATTACTATAGAGCAATCCTTAAAATTGGTTATCTCCGGAGGCGTCCTCCAGCCAGGATATGTGTAGTATGCCAAGGCGTCTTCTTTTAATTTTTTCTCTGGGGCCAGGCAAAAAAGGATTAGATAATGGCCAAGTAAAAAGTTATCTACGATAAACCCTAAGACACGGAGAGCGCGGAGAAAGAAATTCGTTTTTTGACTTTAAAACTCCGCGTCTTTGTATGATAATTTTCTGTTTTTTGTCTCTGAATTCTGAACTTTCAATTCCGATCTAAATATGACCGGAGCGCAAATATTAGTAGAGGCATTAATTAAGGAGGGGGTAGAGGTTTTGTTCGGCTACCCCGGGGGCGTGGTCCTGCCGATATTCGATAGGCTTTATGATGCCCCGATAAGGTTTATCCTGACCCGGCACGAGCAGGCCGCAGCCCATGCCGCGGACGGCTATGCCCGGGCCACCGGCAGGGTGGGGGTCTGTCTTGCCACCTCCGGGCCCGGGGCGACGAACCTGGTTACCGGCCTGGCCACGGCCTATATGGACTCTGTGCCTCTGGTTGCCTTCACCGGCCAGGTGCGCACCAGCCTTATCGGCAACGATGCCTTTCAGGAGGCGGATGTTACCGGCATAACCCGGCCGATTACCAAGCACAATTATCTGGTCAAGGACATAAAAGACTTAGCCTGCACCATAAAGCAGGCCTTTCATATCGCCGCCAGCGGACGGCCCGGGCCGGTGGTTGTCGACCTGCCCGTGGATGTGCAGGTGGCGCAAACGGACTTTTCCTATCCTAAGGAATGCCGCATAAGGACCTATAACCCTACTTACGACCCCCACCCCGGGCAGATAAAGCGGGCGGCAAAACTAATCGCCCGGGCCAGGAGGCCGATAATCTACGCCGGGGGCGGAATAATTATCTCCGGGGCCTGCCGCGAACTAAAGGAGCTGGCGGAAAAGATAAACGCCCCGGTGACTACGACGCTTATGGGCCTGGGGGGATTTCCTCAGACCCACCGCCTGTCTCTGGGGATGCCGGGGATGCACGGCACGGCCTATGCCAACTATGCGATAATGGAGTCGGACCTGATTATTGCCGTAGGCGCCCGTTTCGACGACCGGGTCACCGGCAGACTGGACGCCTTCGCCCCTTATGCCAAGATAGTTCATATCGATATCGACCCTTCCTCGATTAGCAAGAATGTTAAGGTAGACATCCCTATCGTAGGCGATGCTTGCCGGGCCTTAACGGCGCTGAATAAGGTCGTCTCTGCCGCAGACAGCCAGGCCTGGCTAAAGCAGGTGTTCAACTGGAAAAAGGACCATCCCCTGGCTTACAAAAACGACGACAAACTAAGGCCGCAATTCGTCCTGGAAAAGATATACGAGGCGACCCAGGGCAAAGCGATAATTACCACCGAGGTGGGGCAAAACCAGATGTGGGCCGCGCAGTGGTATAAATATACCCGGCCGCGCAGTTTTATCTCCAGCGGGGGGTTGGGGACGATGGGTTACGGTTTTCCCGCGGCCCTGGGCGCGCAGTTGGGCCGGCCCAAAGATATAGTCTTTGACATCGCCGGAGATGGTTCTATACAGATGAATATCCAGGAGCTGGCCACGGCGGTGAACAACCGCCTGCCGATAAAGATTGCCATCCTGAACAACGGTTATTTAGGGATGGTGCGTCAATCGCAGGAGTTGTTTTATAAGCGCCGCTATTCCCAGACCACCCTGGTCAACCCCGATTTCGTGAAATTAGCCCAGGCCTACGGCGCGGCAGGGCTTAAGGTAGAGAAAAAAGGCGATGTCTTGCCCACAATAGAAAAGGCCTTAAACATCGACAATGTCGTGATTATCGATTTTCGCGTCGAGCCGGAGGAAAATGTCTTCCCGATGGTCCCCGCGGGTGAAGCCATAAACCGCATGCTTTCCGGCATGGCCTAAATCTTGAGTTAAGTTGACATCTGCGGTTCAACCGCAGATGTCAACTTAACTACTATAACAAGGAGGTAAGGTATGCTTTTGGACAAAAGGATGTTTTTTATCCGGGAACGGGTGGCATTTTTGCGGCTTGTGGATACCTACGACATACTTGACCCGGAGACAAAGCAGCAGATAGGCATTGCCCGGGAGGAGCCGGCGTTATGGCTTAAGTTATTGCGCCTGTTGCTGAAAAAGGCGATGTTGCCGACTAAGGTCTGTGTCTATGAGGCTGACGGGACCTCGTTGGTCTTTACTATCGTCAAGTCTTTTACATTTTTTCGTTCCCGCGTCTCTGTATTCGATGCGCGCGGAGGTTATGTCGGTTATTTCAAGAACAAGATATTTTCTTGGGGCGGAGGGTTTTGGGTGTTTAATGCCAAAGACGAGCAGGTGGCGGAGATAAAGGGGGATTGGAAAGGTTGGAATTTCCGTTTTATCGCCGCCGGAGAAAAGGAACTGGGCCGGGTAACCAAAAAATGGGCCGGGATAGGCAAGGAGCTATTTACCACCGCGGACAACTATATTATCTCCATAGACGAGGTCGTCCAGGGCCAACCCGCGGTTTGCCTGTTGCTTTTGGCCGCGGGCCTGGCCGTGGACATTATTTACAAGGAGCGGGGGTGAAAGGAGGAGGGCGATGCAGAGAGAGGAATTAAAGGTTAAAATCATCAAGCTGATAGAAGAGGCAAAACTGGGTTCGTTGGCGACGATAAACGAAGGGCGACCCTGGGTGCGCTATATGGTTATTCATCCGGATAAAGGTTCGAACGGAAAGTTCGGTCTTTACAGTACGACATTCGCCAATTCCCGCAAGGTAGCCCAGATTAACCAGAACCCAAATGTCCATATTGCCATCGGCGGCGACCCTCATAACTGGCAGGCGCCTTATCTGAATATCCGGGCCCAGGCTAAGGTAGTTACGGACATAGAGACAAAAAAGAACTGTTGGTGTGATATGCTCAAGCAGTTCTTCTCCGGGCCAGAAGACGACAATTACGCGGTAATCAAAATATCGCCTCAGATAATAGAATATATGTCCCCCGGCGCGCGCCAGCCGGAGGTGTATGAAGTCATTATTTACGAATGACCCGAATTTTTTTCACCTTTTACACCCGCTAATTTCTTTAATTCTTTAATCTTCAACAAGTTACACAAAATAAAAACGCTTCCAGCAAACCTCTGTTTCCTCCTTGCCATTCCCTATATTCAATTGGATGAATTTATCATCATGCCCAACCACATCCACGGAATAATCATTATCGATAATCCTGTAGGGAACGGGCATGCCCGTTCCGTTAATAAAACAAGAACCAATAATTTATTTGTTATAATCGGTTCATTTAAATCTGCCGCCTCCAAATGAATAAATCGATTAAATAACGCACCTTTTAAATGGCAAAAATCATTCCATGACCATATCATGCGTATTGATGAATCATTAAATAAAATTCGCGAATATATTATCAACAATCCGGTGAATTGGGATATGGATGAAAATAATATTAAAAATAAAGTAACGGTTCAGGCATGCCTGAACCC
>JBHHYQ010000070.1:0-6018 GCA_046757595.1 Candidatus Omnitrophota bacterium | reverse complement strand
GAGGAGGAGTGCCGTCTGTTGTATGTTGCCGTAACCCGGGCCGGGCAGAGGCTTGATCTTTCTATGTCTGCGGGTTCGGGCAGGGCCGGAAGACGCGGCCGTGCAGACAGCTGGTCGTCGTTTTCCGGGGACAGGTTGTGTCGGTTTTTAAGGTCGCGCCAGGTGAGGAAAAATCTGCAGATGATATACGGAGATGATTAAAAGGCGGATTAAGCGTTTATCGAAGACCTGCGGCACAAAGACAAGGTGCCGCTTAATGGCCTGCCGTTGACCATCGGCGAGGCGCGGCGCAGATTGGTGGAGGTTATTCTCTGAAAGGCTTTTGTTTTGTCGGATAATAAATTTGGCCGTCAAGATCGATATTCGAGGCCCGGATAAGGCCTTATCCGGGTAAATTTCCCCTTGATATTTCGGTGATAATGGGATATATTAAGGAAGATGGGGTGGTTGGTTTGCAGACTTCTTACTCCAGCGTTTGTTTTTAATCGCTAATATAGGGTGCGGCGGGGATACCTGGAACTGGCAAAAAGGGAGCCGGGGAGAATCAAAATAGTAAGACAAGACAAGGATACAAAGAAGACGCAGGAGATAATTAGGGGGTTAGTGGGGAAAATCATAGATGCTTCGGTTCGTTAAAGCGGGAGGTAAGATGGACACAAAATTGGCAACGGCGTTGGTAAGAGGCGAAGAGAGCTTCGCGGTGGGGGTAAAGGCAGGCAGTCAGGCCAGAGATAAGATGGGGGGAGGCAAGGTCGACTTTTCCTTTGCCTTTGTCTCCAGTAAGTATGATTATCCGGCGGTGGTCAGGGGGATAAGAAAGGCCACGGATAATGCCCCGCTTATTGGATGTTCCACCGCGGGGGAGTTTACCGAGGAGGCAGTGGAAAAGGGAGCCGTGGCCTGCGGGGTAGTATCTTCGGATACCCACAGGTTTTTTGGCGGTTTGGGCACGGGACTGAGGGAGAACGAGATCGTTGCCCTTAAAGAGGCCAGTGCAGGATTGCCCTCCAACGTAGAGGGTTATCCTTATCTTTCCGCGGTTGTCCTCGTGGATGGGCTGGCCGGAAAAGGGGAGGAGTCGATATTGGCCGCGCTTGATGCCCTGGGGCCAAATGTGAAATTCTCCGGAGGGGCGGCAGCGGATGACCTTAAGTTCAAGCAGACATATGTGTTTGTCGATGAACAGGTGGCCACGGATGCCGTGGGGTTGGCCCTTTTTGCCTCTCGCGTCCCTGTGGCTATTGGCGTAAAACACGGGCATACCCCTATCAGCCCTCCTTTGACCGTAACCAAATCCCAGGGTAATGTTGTGTATGAGATGGACGGCAAGTCTGCCTTTGAGGTCTGGAAGAGATACACCCGGGAAAATGCCCGGGGGTTGGGGATGGATGTGGATAAGATGTCCGAGGCAGAGGCCATAGCCACCTTTTTTACCCGCTATGAGGCCGGCCTTCTTACCGGCACGGAGTATAAGATAAGGTGGCTGGGTGGCACTACTACTACCAACGGCCCTATCTCTTTTACCTGCGCTATCCCCGAGGGCACGGTATTGCGGGTAATGGAGTCTCCCCAGGCCGCCCAGGTCGCCTCGGCAAGAAAGGCTGCGGAGGTGGCCCTTACTGCCTGCAAAGGGGTAAAGTTGGCCGGGGCAGTAGTGTTCGATTGCGTGTGTCGGGCCGTAATCCTGGGAGATGACTTTGCCCGGGCAATTGATGGGATTAAGGAGGTCTTGGGCGAGATACCCTTGATCGGCTTTGAGACCTATGGGGAGATAGCCATGGAGATAGGTCAATTGAGCGGATTTCATAACACCACCAGCGTGGTCCTGTTGATACCCGATTAGGAGAGGCAGTATGGAGGGGGAAACGAGAGAGATAAATATCGAGATCCTTGTGGGACTTCTGCGGCAGTCCATAGGGGTTGAGGCGGCAGAGAGGTTTATCAACGAGGCTATCGAGGAGGTAGGCCTTTCCCGCAGGGGCTCTTATAGCGAAGAGGAGTTTAAGCAGATCTGCGAGGCGCTGAAGAAGAAGGGGGGGTATGTCAAGATAGCCGCGGGTTTGGCCTCCCGCAGCGCATACCGCGATGTGTATTATCAGGAGATAATTGCCCGCGAAAGGAGGGAAAAAGAGGACCTGGCCCGCTGGAGCGAGGTATTGGAGCAGAAGGTTCAACAGAGGACCAGGGAGCTGAAAGAGACCCAGGCCCAGTTAATCCAATCGGCAAAGATGGCCACATTGGGCCAGCTTGGTGCGGGCGTGGCCCACGAGCTGAATAATCCCATCGGGGGCATCTTAGGGTATGCCCAATTTATCCTCCAGAAGTTATCCCGGCCGGAGTTTAGCCCACAGGATTTTAAGGCCTGCAGGCGATATGTAGAGTATATCGAGAGGGAATCGAAACGGTGCAAGAGGATAGTGGAGAACTTGCTTTCGTTTTCGCGAAAGCCGGGGCAGGCCTGCGTGCCGGTGGATATAAAGAGGTTGTTGGAGGAGACCCTCTCCGTGATCAGGCATCAGCTGGAGCTGAATAATATCAGGCTTGTTACCGATTACGGGGTAAATCTGCCTATGGTCCGTGGCAACCTTAACCATCTGCAGCAGGTCTTTACCAATATTATCATCAATGCCCAGCAGGCTATGTCTCAGGGAGGAGAGCTGAGGATCTCCCTAAGCAGCAGCACGGGCCCGCAGGGGAGGGCGGTTGAGATTAGGTTTGAAGATACCGGTTGTGGCATTGCCAGGGAGAACCTGGAAAGGATCTTCGAGCCGTTCTTTAGCACCAAGCAGGACTGGAGGTCGGTAGGCATAGGCCTGGCCATAACCTATCAGATTATTCAGGAACATAAAGGCAAAATAGACGTGGAGAGCGCTCCAGGCAAGGGGACGACATTTATCGTTACCTTGCCGGTCGGCTAAGGTCGCATAAATCTTCGTTATTGCCAATAGCGGGGAACGGTCGCCGCGGAAACCAATTTCACAATGCAGGGGTTATTATGAAAGGCAGGAAGGGATATGTCCTTGTGGGCGACGATGAAGAGGTGATGCGCAGTTTGTTTACGGATCTGCTTAGCGAGCTGGGGTATGAAGTAATTACCGCCAAAAACGGCCAGGAGGTGGTAGAGGAGATCGGGCAGAAAGACTTTGCGATTGCCTTTATCGATGTGCATATGCCGGTAATGAATGGGGTGGACGCGTTAAGGGCGATTAAGAAGATTAAGCCCCGAATACCTATTGTGATGATGGATAGTTTCCCTGATCGCCTCATAAAAGAGGCAAAGGAGCAAGGGGCGATAACCTGCATCCACAAGCCATTCGAGATAAAGCAGATAAAGGAGATAATGGCGCGGATTAGCGGGGATTGACCGATGGACGAGGAGATGGTATGAGCAAGGAGAATATCCTGGTTATCGATGACGAAGAGGTTATCTGCAATCTCTTAAAGGACGCTCTAAGCGAAGAAGGCTATAAGGTTACTGCCGTTCAGGAGGCCGAGGAGGGTTTAAAGATCGCCCGGGATGGTTGCTTTCATCTGATAATCACGGATTTGAAGATGCCCAGGGTGGGCGGCACAGAGATAATCCGCCGGGTCAGGAAATTCAACATAGATAATGTGGTGGTGGTGATTACCGCCTATCCCTCTTTCGAGACCGTGCGGGAGGCGCTGAGATTGGGGGCCTATGACTATATCACCAAGCCATTTGATCTGAGGGAGATATCCTTTACCGTAAAACGGGCGATAGAGTTTCGCCACCTTAGCCTGGAACGGAAAAGATTATTGGAAGAATTGAAGGAGGAGAATGTTATTTTGGAGAAGAGGGTGGAAGAGAGGACGCGGGATTTAAAAGGGTTGTATCACAAGATGCAGCTTGCCTATATGGCTACGATTAAGGCCCTGGCCCAGGCCCTGGAGGCCAGGGACCACTATACCCACACCCATTCGCAAAAGGTAACGAGATATGCCGTAGATATAGCCAGGCAGATAGGCCTTTCCAAACCGGAGATAGAAACGCTTAAAGAGGCCTGCCAGTTGCATGATTTGGGCAAGATCGGCGTCCATGACTATATCCTGAATAAGACAGGCGGGCTTACGGAAGAGGAATGGGAGGAGATAAAGTTACACTCTTCGAAAGGGGCGGATATCCTTGGGCCTTTGACATTCTTAAAAGACGTAATTGTCTTAATAAGACAGCATCACGAAAGATATGACGGAAGAGGTTATCCCGACGGGCTAAAAGGGGAGGAGATAAAATTAGGGGCGCGGATAATCGCCGTTGCCGACGCCTTCGATGCGATGACTTCGGACAGGCCCTACCGCAAGGGGCATTCCCGGGAATACGCCATTTCTCAACTTAAGCAGGGCAGCGGTCGGCAATTCGACCCCCGGATAGTAAGGGCCTTTTTGTCGGTGTTAAATGAGGCAGCAACATAAAATAACCAATCGCCAAACATTCTTATTAACCCTTGACTTGGTAGTGCAAAGATCAAAAGGTTTCGTAGCACAAAAAAGAAATGGCAGGAAAGCAAAAATTATATTTCGGTATTTTAGATAAGAAGCGGGTTGAGATCTTGCCCGGGCTTGAGTTTTTGCGCAGAGGGTATGGGTTTTATCTGGCTGGGGGCACGGCCCTGGCCCTGCAAATAGGGCACCGAACATCACTGGATTTCGATTTTTATTGTCGCCGGGAGTTCGATGCCGGGAAGGTTTTGGAATCTTTTCGGGACGGGCTTGGGCAAGTTACGCTTATCCAGGGCCTTTCTTCCAATACTTTGATAGTCAGGATTAGGGGCATAGAGATAAGCCTTTTTTATTACAGGTATCCGCTCGTCAAGAAGGCGGTCCGGATCGAATATATTGACCTGGCCTCAAAAGAAGATATTGCCGCGATGAAGTTAATCGCCATAATTCAGCGGGGAAAAATGCGGGATTTTATCGACCTGTATTTCCTTATGAAAGAATTCACGTTGGATGAGATATTTGGATGGACAAAGAGGAAATTTTCTGCGTTCAATCCCTATTTGGGATTGCGCGCCCTGACTTTTTTCAAAGATGCCGAAGATGAGATTCGAGGTCATAGGTTTAGACTTATGAAAAAGGTGGATTGGCCGCTTGTGAAACAGGATATTCTTAAGAGAGTCTCCGAATATACCAGGAAAGGGCTTGTCCGATGAAAAAGATTCCCCGCAGACTTCAGGCCGCGCTTTGGTCATACGATATAGAGAAGATGGACACGGAGGGGGCAAGGAAGCTCGTTATCCGGCAGGTCTTGAATTATGGCGATTGGAACGACCTTAAATGGCTCTGGCGAACATATTCGAAAAAGGATATTCGGGAAGTGGTGGAGCATCCCGGCCGGGGCATCTGGTTCGAGGATGTGCTTAATTTTTGGTGTTTGATGCTAAGGATAAAACTGCCCCGGGCAGTGCGAAAACGGGCGATATTTTCCCTGGATCCAACATTTTAACGGCCAGACTTACCGGATTAACCGCTGTGCAATTAACTTTTAACCTTGTTCGTTTTTATTTTCATCCACTGGCCATAAAATAACTTGATAAATTTTCCTCGTGTGCTAATATATGTTCAGTTGGTGAACAGGGCTGTCTGGGCGCTAGGGCTGGTGGAGTGAGGAAATTCTATTGTACTATATTATCAAATATGTTAACTTATTGCTATGAAATGGGAAGAGTTTACGGGCAAAATCCTGGCTTCTAAATTGCCTCATTAACAAGTCAAGGGTTAATATTGTCTTTGTCCTTGTCCGCTGAGGGCAAATTAAACAAAAATAGAGATGTTGCGGAATATCGAACAGATAAAGCAGAGGATTGTCCAGGGGTATCAGCCGCAGGAGATTATCCTCTATGGTTCGCGGGCGCGGGGAGACAATCGTCTGGATAGCGATATCGATATCGTGGTAATAAAGGATACCTCAAAGAGACTGCTTGAACGCAGGATAGCCGTAGAGCGGCTTATTGCCGACCGCCGGGTATCCGTAGATGTCTTGGTCTATACCCCCAGGGA
>JBHHYQ010000069.1:0-6252 GCA_046757595.1 Candidatus Omnitrophota bacterium | reverse complement strand
CCATCCACCGCTTAAAGACGGGCATATTATTCCACATACCATTTTTGGGCCCGGAAACCATAGAAGAGCGCATCGACATCGCGGCAATGGAAAGCATCAAACTCGCCCTGGCTAAATTCGGCCTGGGCTGCCAAATAATAGACGACATCAAAGACATAAGCAAAGATTACCGCGAAAAAAGGCATAATTACCTTCTCTCGATAATATACCAGAAAGGCAACGAGGCCGACAAAAAACGATGGGAACGGCTGGCATTGAAAACAAATTCGCAAAAGAAGGCCTTCCTTTATTTCCCGGATATCGTTTATCCTGCCGCCGAACTGGCCTATGGATTTATGCACCGGGGATTAGTCACATTGGGAAGGATGGGGTTGGGCACCACGGGGGCGTCGGCAAAAATAATGGCAACATCGATGTTCGATATATTGGGAGTGGGCGAGATCAAAAAACATCTGTATGCGCAAAGAAGATATCTCCGATAGGGCGATTGCGACTTCGGGGCGGACACTGGACCATGCGGCAAGATTTTACGATCTCCTGAGCCCGGCAATGACCTTCTATCAGGAAGGACGCATCTCTCAAATAGCCATAGATTTGCTGGATATTCGCCCCGGAAACAGAATACTCGATATCGGCTGCGGCACAGGCACCCTAACCATCAAGATCGCCCGCAGCCTATCCGGTTTGCATCCTCAGTCTATGGTCATCGGGCTGGACGCGGCCGCGAAAATGATAGAGGTGGCCAGAAAAAAATCTCGCGGCCTAAAAAACATCCGTTTCGATGTCCGGGCCGCGGAACGGCTGCCCTACGGCGATGGAAGTTTCGACGCAATTATCTCCACGTTCTTCTTCCACCATATCGACTACAGGCTCAAAAAGATGGCCTTGAGACAAATATGGCGCGTGCTTAAAAAAGGGGCAAAGGCGGCAATCGTCGACATAGACACCCCCACTAATTTATTCGGGGCATTTTGCGCCTGGTGCGGATATGTTCTCTTCCGCCAGGAAGAGATAAAAGAAAACATCCAGGACAAACTGGCGCAGGCAATCGTAGGTTGCGGCTTTAAGAAATGGAAAAGGGTATCGAGGCACCTGGGTTTTGTGTCGGTATTCGAATTGGAAAAATAAAGGAGGAGGGGGAAATGATGTTGTGGGCAAAAAAAATACCGATGATTATTCTGACGGCGCTACTTGCGACCTACTTTTCAACATCTTCGTTTTCGCTGGACAACGATATAGAAAAAAACATAAAATCATACTTCGATGCCTTATTCAAAAAATTGGGCTCTGTCGCCGAACAAGACCCCACTTCGGAAAACTTCCGGCAGATAATGCGCCGCAGCGCCCAAGAGATAGAGGGCTTATACGGGGCAACATTGATTGACGCAGATTTCGTCATCCGGCAGGTATATTACCCCAGCCACTTCCTGGCCCGCGGTTTCGACTTAAAGAAGGTAAAAGAACTGAAGGATTTTTATCGTATGATGCAAGACAACCCCCGGCCGCAACTAAGCGAACCCGGGCACGGAAACATATTCCAACCAGGGTTAATCGCTATGCGTTATCCGGTAATAAAAAACGGCAAGCTGAAAAACATCGTCTCGATTATGGTGCGGACAAAGACATTCCTGAAGACGGTCTCGCTGGACAAGTGCCGGGCATTCCAAATCATCTGCCGGGGGAAGTTGGCGGAACAAAAAGGCCGGCTTTCCCGCGACCACAAAGAGATAACCCTAAACCTCCCCTCTACCCAATGGACCATTCGCTATGACCCATAGTAAATCCCCGGGCCTAAGTCGCGGCACACAGCAAAGTTGTTTTCCGCCGAACTATCAATCACGGATATCGATACGGCCGAGGGGGGCGGCCTTGTCCAGGGGGATAAGCTGTCCGGTGGAAAAATCGAATGCCCCCATCTTCCAGGTTGCCGCCTTCTTTCCAGTCGGGGAGAAAAGGGGCAAGACCTTCCTGTCCCAAATATACTCCCCCGGCCTCCAGGCCGTCGTAGGATATGCCCGCCAGCAAAGAGGAATAGTCGTCTTGTAAATCACCCGGCCCTTATCGTCGACTAAATGGAAAAACAGGCTGATATCCCTTTGCGGCCGGCGCAGGCAATGCCAGTAGAAAACAACCTCCAGCCTGCCGCGGCGCGCCGTAACGTCGTAACCGATAAACTCTATGGTTTCGCCTACCTTAAGCGCGGGATTATGTTTCGGCTGCGGCCTCTCTTGAGATACGCCGTAAAGCAAAGGCCGGCCGCCTGCCTTCCGCTCCAGCAAAACAAAAGAATCCAGACTCTCTACCAGCCCCCATTGCCCCCCGCGCAAAAAACCGTCCAGGTTTTCGAACGCCCGGGGAGAGAAAAACCCCTTAAAGGTAAGGTAATCGCTAAAATCCAACAGGGCATAACGCGCCCCCTGGGGCAGCTTATAGGGCCGACGGGACATCGTATAACGCCCCATATACACATGGTGAAAGGAATAAAGGTCCCGGCGGTGCGCCAAAAACGGCAAAAACTCGAAGGTAGCGACAAGGGAATCATCCCGGGAAATCTTTTGCAAAAAATACTCCTTAATACCATCTTTGGTGTCCTTGCGCCACTGCCGGGCGCGGCCCCCCAGAGAGAAATGCGGCCCCAACCAAAGACTGCCCCCCACGCAAATGGCAACAAGCCCCAGGCCCACCAGGCGCCTGGCAAGCGCCTGCCGACACAAGGCCTTAACCCGCGCCAGGCCCAAGACAAAGGCGACGAAGATAAACGGGATCAGCTCCGCGGTATAATGATAATAAATAAACGTCTCGTTCGGCCGCTGCGAAAGCATATGCTGAAGAAAAAATGGGGCGGCGGCAGCAAGGGCCAGGGGAGACAAAAGGGGGATAAAAGACAACGGGGTGAACAACTTTAAAAGATACAACAAGTTACGCCCCGAAAACAAAATCTTCGCAACCATAATCGGGTGGATCAAAATATTCAAGGCGATCTGGGGATAGGTGCGTCCGAGATGACCATAGAGGTTGATGAATTGCAGCTTGTTCTGACTCAAGCGCGGCAAGAGAATAAACACCGCGGCAAGAAAATATGCCCCTCCGCAGATCAAAGGCAGGTAAACCCATCTTTTCGGACGCCGGGAAACCAAAGAACAAACCCCCAGGGCCGCCACGGCCAGAGGGATATTTTCCTGGCAGGCCATCGCCAAAAACATAAACAGCGCAAACGGGGCAAAACTCCGCTTATGATAAAAATATAACATAAAGGATAAGAATAGGGTAGAAAAAACCACGGGATGAAACTCGAAAAGATTTACATAGGCCAGCGGCGGGTAAAACAGATAGGCAAAACAAGATAATACGGCCCATCCCGGGCCGAGAACCCGCCGGGCGAGGAGAAACAACGGCCAGGCCGACAGGCCCAGGGCCAAGGCCTGCAGAAACAATAATGTCAATGGCGAAGGAAAGATCTTATAAACAGGCAAGATAAGAAAGAGGACGAAATGCAGGTGATTGCCCAAAAAACTCGTCCCCAGGATAGAATTATAAAGCGAGCCCTGGCCCATATTCCAGAGGATCTGGGCGTTAATCGCCAGGTCGAAGTCGTTATAGGTAAAAGAGGTGTATTTTAAATAAGAGAGGTAATAAAAAACAAAGACATAGGCAAAGATAAAAGACCCTGCGCATAACCCCGCCCAACGTCCCCTCCCGCGAAAAGATGCTTTATCGCTCACAACAACCTCCCCCGCCTGAGCCTGCGCCAAAAGGCAAACAACATCAGGGTAACAAAAATCCAGAGGGCCAGATCCAAGACCCTCTCAAAGCCAACCCACTGCCCCACCTTGTCGGAGTTGGCGTAAAAAAGCGGGGCAACGGCGCGCCTGGGACAGGCCCACTATTTTACAAGATATATTTTGTTATCGATTATTTCCCGATACAAAATCGGCTAAATATATCATCCAGGAGATCGACGTTCATATTTTTGCCGGTAATTTCGTCCAGGCAGGATATTGCCTCCCGCAGGCTTTGTGAGATAAGGTCTTCGGAAAATCCTTCCTTCAGCGCCGCCAATGCCTCCCGGACGAACCCGGCGCCTTTTTCCAGGGCCTGTTTATGACGGATATTGGTAAGCATCGCCTGGCCCCCGTCCAGAACCTTACCGTCTAACACAACTCGGGAGATTTCGCGTTCCAATTTTTCTATGCCCTGATGTTTCAGGGCCGAGACCTCTGTAATCCGACGGAAATAAGGCCTAATGTCTTGACGGCTTATCTTGCGGAGCAGGTCTGTTTTGTTGAGCGCGGCAATCTTCGGGCGGCCGTCAATTTGTTTTATCAAAGAAATGTCTCCACGGGACAACTTACGAGAGGCATCGAGGACGAACAAAACCAGGTCGCAGCCGGAAATATATTTATGGGCACGCTCTACAGCCCGGGCCCCTGCGTCATCTTTGGCCGCAGATATACCCGCAGTATCGGCAATAGTCACAGGCAGCCCCCGGATATCCAGTGTCTCCTCGATGATATCCCGCGTCGTCCCCGGGCAAGAGGTAACAATCGCCCGCTCCTGTTTCAACAAAGCATTCAACAAAGAAGACTTTCCCACATTAGGGCGGCCGCATATCGCCAAAGACACCCCTTCGCGGACCACGCGCCCTAAGGCCGCCGAACTCAGAAGATTTTCGGCCCGAACAAGACAAAACGACAAACAATCCGTTATCCTCCGCCTGCCGACTTTACCCGTATCTTCGTCGGGGAAATTTATTGCCGCCTCCATCTCAGCCAAGGCGGACAAAACCCTTTCCCTGATCCGGCCTATCTCGCGGGATATCCCCCCGCCTAACTGACGGCCGGCCAGGCGCAGAGCAGCATCGTTTTTGGCCTGAATTACATCCAATACTGCCTCGGCCTGAATAAGGTCTATCCGCCCGGAAACAAAGGCCCGCTGGGTAAACTCGCCCGGTTCGGCCAGGCGCGCCCCACAACGCAACACCAACTGCAAAACCTTACGCAGGGCAACAATCCCCCCGTGGCAGTTAATCTCAACGACATCCTCACGGGTATAACTGCGCGGCTTGCGCATTACCGCAAGCAGGACCTCGTCGATAATATTGCCGGAGGGCAGATTTTTTTCTCTCTTCTGCTTTCTGTCTTCTGCCCTCTGATCTTTATCCACAATCCACCCATAATGCAGGGTATGGGTCTCAAATCGCGAAGGCCGCCCTCCTTGCGAAGAAACAAATATCTTGTCGGCAATCTTAAGCGCCGCATCTCCGCTCATACGGACGATACCGATGCCACTCTTTCCCAATGCAGTAGCAATAGCCGCAATCGTATCCATCTATTATACAAAAAAAATAATGTTACAAAAATAACAATCAGGCTATGTCGGAATTAAACCCGTACCCTGAAAGCGAAGGGGTTAGTTTATCCTCAAGACCAAAAAACATAGCCACATCCCACAAAAATGCTATTTTGCATAAAAGGGGAGAGAAAATTTCTCGTCAATCTGGTTTTTTTGAATTGCGACACAGCCTGAATATCACTTTTGCAACATTATCGCTGTGGCAATCACGCATTTTTTCGCTTCCCCAACGACAAACAAAGATCCAGTGATCAAAACTATATCCTTATCCTGGGCATCCCGACAGGCGATCCTTAGGGCCTGTTTCACCGAACAGGTTAACTGCGGCCTTATCCCAGGGTTATCTGTCAAGGCTATTCGCCTGATCTCCTGAACAGATAATGCCCGTGGATTGGCCGCCCGGGTAATGATTAACTGTTTTGATAATGACAAAAGGGCGCTGATCATCCCCTTGACATCCTTATCCACACAGGCCCCAAACACCAAAATTACCTTTTTAGAAAACAACTCCCTTATCGTCTCGGCCAAGGCCAATGCCGAAGCCTCGTTTTGCGCCCCGTCCAAGATAATCCGAGGATGCCCAGGACAAACCTCAAACCTTCCCGGCCAACAGGCCTCGCTTAGGCCTTTGCGAATAGCCTCAGCCGATATTATTATACCATAAAACCGCAAGGCCTCAACTATGGCTACGGCCAGACCGGCGTTGACCGCCTGCCCCCGGCCAATTAATCTTATCCTAAGATTGGGGTAACTACGATTTAACCCCTCAAAAGTAAACCGAGTGCCGTTTAGCCCTGTCTTCAACCGGACAATCTTTATGTCCCTGCCCAGTTTATACAATCTCGCCCTCACATCCCGGCAACGACGGATAATAACATCCCGCGCCACACTATCCTGCGG
>JBHHYQ010000068.1:0-6398 GCA_046757595.1 Candidatus Omnitrophota bacterium | reverse complement strand
AAAGACGGCTTATAAATGTCTCATTAACAAGTCAAGGGTTAATAAGTTGACATCTGCGGTTGAACCGTAGATGTCAACTTAACTTAGAGTCCGCTGCTATGAGCTCGACAACGATAGTAATTGCCGATGACCACGATATTATCCGCGAGGGGATAAAGAGCCTGTTGGAAAGACATGGCGAGTATAGGATAATCGGAGAGGCGGCCACGGGTGACGAGGCATTGAGGTTGGTAAAGAAGTTTAATCCGGACATCCTGCTTTTGGATATCTCTATGCCCCGTCGCAGCGGGCTGGATGTGATAGAGCAGGCGCATTATGTTTCGCCGGACACGAAGATCGTTATGATTACCGTGCACCGGGCGAACATCTATATCGAAAAGGCGTTTAATCTGGGGGTGCGGGGTTATTTGCATAAAGAGAATGTCGCCGAGGATTTGTTGCCGGCATTACGGCATATCTTACAGGGGGAGGCCTATCTTAGTCCGAAGATTTCTCAGTATATCATAGATAAAGTGAAATTCGGCAACATTGGGCAAAAAGGGGATGAAGGAGCGGTTTTAAGCGCGCGGGAAAAAGACGTTTTGCGTCTGGTCGTAGAAGGAAAGACAGCTAAAGAGATTGCCCAGACGCTTTTTATTAGCGCCCGCACGGTAGAGAACCACAAAAACTCCATACTGAAAAAGTTGGGGTTGCGCAAGACATCGGAGTTAATAAAATACGCTATTCATAATAAGATTGTGGAGGTGGAGGATTGATTATTCGTCGTGCGTGTTTCGTATTGAGTATTGAGTATTGAGTAAAAAGCATCAATATAATTAGTCCCCGAAGGGGACTAAAAGATTGTCTGCCGCAGGCCGGCAATACTCAATACGAATACATAAGGAGGGTGGTATGTCGGATACGGAAAACAAAAAACGCGTTTTTATCGCCGAAGACGATGAGTCGGGTTTGCTCAGTTTGAAAAAATTATTATCCTTGTCCGGGTTTGAGGTGGAGGGGACCCCTCATCCTAAAGAGGTGTTATCCAAGATAAAGTCGTTCAAGCCGGATGTGATTTTGCTGGATTTGCTTATGCCGGACTTGGGGGGGCTGGAGATATGCCAGATGCTTAACGACGACAAAGAAACTGTAGGTATTCCCATAATCGTCGTTTCGGCCCTGGCCGGATACGCCGACATAAAGCAGGCCTATAAATTGGGCGTGGTGGGCTATGTAACCAAGCCCTATGATTATCCCAATCTAATCCAGGAGATAAACAAGGTTATCGGGTATAAGGGGGATATATCTTAGTTTATTGAGTTTGTTGAGTTTGTTGAGTTTGTTGAGTTTTTTGAGTTTGTTGAGTTACTTGTGTCTTGCGAAGTTTCGGGACGCAGTCCCGAAACACATTAAAAGGTCTTTGGTCTTCGGTCTTGAAAAGGTCTTCGGAGGAGGATTATGACAAAGGTTATTTTGGGGGCTGCGTTTTTTGTCGTTGTCGTTTCGGCGGTATCTTTTGCCGCAGAGGACCTGGGGGTTGAGGCAAGGATAGAGAAGATAGAGCAGGAGAATTATCGCCTGCGACAGATGTTGTCCGAGCAGGCCGATGTCATATCTCGGTTGAAGGCCAGGATAGATAAATTGGAAAATGCGGCTAGTGTTCCTTCCGGCGGGCAGGAAGATTTCGGTTTTGTCCAGGATGATGGTTTTGTGGCCGAAGAAGATGTTTTTTCTCTTGGGGGGGGTATTGCTATGCCGCGTTTCGAATTGAGAGGATTTTCCGACATAGAGATTAGCAGCGCAGTTACCCCCAGTGAGAGCAATACCACATTCAGCTGGGGGGCATTGGACTTGTTTCTTACCTCCGAGCTTACCCAGAGGTTGAGCTTTTTGGCCGAGATGGAATTTCACCCCGATAAGGATACGAACAGCTCCTCTTTTCATCTGGAACGAAGCAATCTCAAATATTCCTTCTCCGACCTGTTGAATATAAAGGTAGGGAGGATGCATACGGCCCTGGGTTATTGGAACCAGGCCTATCATCACGGGACTTGGCTGCAGACCACGATATCCCGCCCGGATATCTATGAATTCGAGGATGACGATGGAGGGTTTTTGCCGGTGCATTCCGTGGGCCTGGAGTTTTCCGGGATGCGGGGGTTCGATGGCCTGGACCTGGAATACAACCTGGCCCTGCTTAACGGCCGGGGACGGACGGTAACCGAGATACAAAACGGCAAGGACAAGAATGACAGCAAAGCGGTAAATTTACTTTTTTCCCTGAGCCCGCATAATCTTGCGGGGCTTAAGTTCGGCGGCGGGGTTTATTACGATAGCATCCCTGCCGACCCCGGAACCGCCGCCCGGGCCCAACGTATAGTAGAGCTGATAACCGGAGGATACATAAGTTATGTAAACGACGAAACGGAATTTTTATGGGAGGTATTTCACATTGCCCATCGGGATAAGACCTCGGGTAACGACTTCGGCACCTTGGGATTTTATCTACAGGGGGGCTATAAGATAGGCAAGGGCCTTATGCCTTATTACCGCTTCGACTTTGTCGATGTCGGAGATGGCGACCCCTATTTCAGCCCCAACGACATCGATATTAGAAGACATACCCTGGGCCTGAGATGGGATGTCAGTTCCTGGAATGCCTTGAAGTTCGAATATGGTTTTGTCGACAAAAAGGGCAAAGACGACGAACACCGCCTGACGCTAAACTCGTCCTTTGCGTTTTAACTCGTGTACAGGCGGCAAGCGACAGGCTAAAAACCTGCAGCCTGCAGCCTGAAAAAATATGCAAAAAATCCTTTTGATTTTCCTGGTCTCTGTTTTTTGTTTTTCCGTCGGGGGCGGGCCCTTCGGGTCGTCCTCTGTCTTCTGCTACGCCGAAGATATTGCCGTGATTGTCAATAAGCATAACCCCATGGAAAATATCTCGTTCCGGGAGATGGAAAAGGTCTTTTGGCGGGAAAGGAAATTCTGGCCGGACAAAAGCAGGATATATTTTGTTTTGCCCCAATCCGGTTCGCGCGAAAAGAAGGTGTTGATGCGCAGGGTATATAAAATGGGGGAGATGGATTTGAGAAAAATATGGTTGACCAAGATATTCCGCGGCGAGATTGTTGGCTTTCCCAAGGTGCTGAATTCTTCCGCGTCTATCAAGAGATTTGTCGCAAGAGTGCCCAATGCTATTGGCGTTGTTTGTTATGACGAGATAGACGCTCAGGCCGATGAAGGCATAAAGGTTTTGCGGGTGGAGGGCAGGCTTCCGGAAGAAAAGGGGTATCCTTTGGGCCCCAAAGAAGGAAATCGAAATGAAGATAAGGGATAGGCTGGTAATTCTCTTTTTGGCCGTGGCTATTTTGCCGTTGATCTGGGTGGGAACGGTTGCCTACCACAACGGACGGCAGGCGTTGATAAAAGGTATCGGGCAGAACCTGCACCAGATCGCCCATGAGGCCATCGACAAGGTCAATCGTAGCATGTTTGGCGTCTGGATGAATATCCGCACCTGGTCCAACCTGGATATCCTGCAGGAGATAACCATCGGGGATCTCGACGGAAGGGTTACCCAGTTTCTTATGGAGGCAAAGAAAAATTACGGCACCTACAATAATCTCTATTGCTTCAATGCCCGCGCCGAGATGGTTGCCTCTACCAGATTGAAAGAGCCGGACATCGATATTGATAAGGAATTATGGTTTAAACAGGCCCTTGCCGGAAAGCCGTATATTGAAGACATCGGGTATAATGCGCTGGAGGGGAAATATACGATTATCTTTGCCGCGCCTGTCCGCGCCGCTTATGACCCGCAGAAGGTCATCGGCGTCTTGGCGGCAAGCCTTAAGGTGGAGAGTTTGTTTTCCGTAACCCGCGTTTTGAACTTGACAGAAGACGAAGAGGAGGACTATGCCACGCATATTATTTTGATTAACGGGCAAGGCCTGGTTATCTCAGCCCCTCAAGAGGAAGAAAAGACTATTTTTAAGAGAAACCTGATAAAAGATAACTTGCATTCGGCGCTGCGGGCAAGCTTGGGAGACGAAGGATATTTATTGGAGAATGTATCCGGTAAAGAGGCGATTATCGGTTATGAGCATTCCGGCGGATACAGGGATTTTTCCGGGTTGGGGTGGTCGGCATTGGTGGTGCAGGATACCAAAGATGCCTTCCGCCTGATTAGGGCGTTTCATAGACAGGTTTGGATTATCGGCCTGGCCGCGGCCCTGATTATCCTGTTTTTGGCGATTTTTGTCGCCAATCATATCAGCCGCCCTCTGCGGAGGCTTATCTCTGCCACCAGCAAGGTTGCCCACGGCGACCTTACCTCTTATATCTCCGTTGATTCCCGGGACGAGATTGGGGAACTGGCCGCTTCTTTTAACCAGATGATTACCAATCTAAGGGAATCCCGGGAGGAGCTGGAGGAGTGGTCGAGGACGCTGGAGCAAAAGGTAAGCGAGCGCACCGTAGAACTGCAACAATCCAAACAACAGCTGGAAAAGAGCATGGAACAGCTGGCGACCCTGCATGATGAGTTGCAGGTTACGCAGTCTCAGCTGATGCAGGCGGGAAAGATGGCTGCCGTAGGGCAACTGGCCAGCGGAGTGGCCCATGAGATAAACAACCCTTTGAGCATCATCCTGAATAATGTTCAGCTGATTAAGCTATTGAATGAGCAGGGTAAGGGCGTAGACCTAAACGAGATTAAAGAGATCGTGGATATTATCCAGGAATCGGTAATCAGGGCGCGCAGGATAACCCAGGGGCTACTTGATTTTTCCCATATCTCTACGGGAAAATTCACCAAGGTTTCTATCAATGAATTGATAAAGAAGGTCCTTTCTTTGGTGGAGTATGAGATGCGTATGCATAATATCGCCGTGCGTTGCAAGCTGGAAGATAGTTTGCCTCGGATAAATGGCGATGCCCAAATCCTGCAGCAGGTATTTTTCAATCTCATATCCAACGCCCGTTGGGCCATCGAGAAAAAATCGGCCAAAGACGGGGGGATAATTTCCATCTCCACCCGTTTCGATAAAGACAAGAAATTAGTTACTGTCTTTATCTCCGATACCGGAGTAGGTATCTCCGAGGAAGACAAGGAAAGGATATTCGAGGCGTTTTATACCACTAAGCCCGTAGGCGAGGGCACGGGCCTGGGGCTGTCTATTGTGTATAATATCATCAATGAACATAAAGGCAGCATTAGCGTGGAGAGCGAGGTCGGCAAGGGGGCGACATTCAAGATAGTGTTTCCGGTTGGTGATAGTGGATAGGATAGGGACAAAATGAAGAAGATATTGATTGCTACGGCTTTTTTTCTGTTCGGGTCGTTAAGTTGGGCCGAGGGACTGCCTTTGTCCGGGTTTAAGTTTCGCAAGGCGGTTTATATCCAGGGGACGGAGCAGGACCTAAGAGATTATCAGGTCAACATAAAAGTGGGGGAGGGGGAAAAGGCCGGGGGCGGCATTTTGCATTGCGATGGGTTGCTGGAGCGCGATTTTATGGATGTGCGTTGGATATCTCAGGATGGCCGGACGCCTCTGCCTTATTATCGGGAGTTTGTTCGCGGAAAAGCCCCCCGGCGCCTGGCCTCTTTTTGGCTGAAGGTTCCCCGTATCCCGGCCCACAAAAAAATAATGATCTATCTTTATTACGGTAATTCCCGCGCCGATGATTTGTCTTCCGGCAAAAATGTTTTTGATTTATTCGATGATTTTTCCGACGGCTCTTTGAATAACCGGATCTGGAAGTCAAAAATCGACGAAGGAGGTAATTTGCGCGTGGCCAATTCTCATCTTAATTTGTCTAACGGGGAAATAACCGCGCGCCGCTTCGATTTTCGTCAGGGGATAATAGAATATTCGGCGGCCGTGGAAGGGAGTGGGGCGATTGGCCTGGTGCTGCGGAAAAGGGATGTGTTTTATTCTTCGGCTTATAATGGCGCGGAACATTGTATCGCTATCGGTGGTATCGTTCAGGCCAACGACCCCAGTCCTATCCTGTTCGGCTTTCGCTATAACTACCGCCTGATCGTAGACAACGGGGCGATGCTTTTCGAGAGATACAACGAGAATTTCGAGCAGCGTCAGGCCCGGGTGAGCTTTTCTTCTCAAGAGATGTCTTTGCCGGGATGGCCGGGCAATAAATATGCAAATTCGAAAAAGGATAATTTTACCATTGGGTTGAGGTCGATAGGCGGGGAAAGTCGCTCCAGCCCGATTTATTACGATTGGTTGAGGGTGCGTAAATATGCCAATCCCGGGCCGCGGGTTTATTTTAGGGAGACATCAAAGTGATTTATTCTCAGGCCAAAAAGAGTAAGTTAATCGGCGAGATATTGGTCGAACAGGGTTTGATTAGCCCGGAGCAACTGAAACAGGCCCTGGTTGCCCAAAAGGCCAGGA
>JBHHYQ010000067.1:0-6419 GCA_046757595.1 Candidatus Omnitrophota bacterium | reverse complement strand
TGCGGACAACTCTTCAATGACCGGGGCGATAGATTTGCAGGGACCACACCAGTCGGCAAAGAAATCCACCAACACCGGGATATCCGAAGACAAAACCTCCTGTTTAAAATTATCATCCGTCAAATGCGCTATAGCCATAATAACCTCCTTGTTTAAAGTGTCAAAGTGTCAAAGTGTCAAGATGTCAAGACGAGGGGTGACCACTCCGCTGGGACAAGGGACGATTGTTTTTTCGTCCCCTCGTCCATCGTCCCAGCGAGCAATCATCCCTCTGCCCGTAGGCCTCCGCCCTCCGTCCTCTGTCAACAACAAGACGCCACCCTGTTCTTCCCTGCCTGTTTTGCCCGATAGAGGGCCTGGTCGGACTTGTCCAGCAACTCCTTATACCTCTCCCCATCTTCGGGGAAAGAAGAGGTCCCGATACTTACCGTGGCCTTCAATATTTCGTCATAGGCGCAGATCTCCTTATCGTTAATATCCGCCCTTATCCGTTCGGCGACGACCAGGGCGGCCTGTTTATCGGTCTCGGGAAGAACCAAAAGAAACTCTTCTCCGCCAAACCTGCCCAACAAATCTATCTCCCGGATATTATCCCTGATAATCCGGACAACCTCACACAATACGATATCCCCGAAAAGATGACCGAACTTATCGTTATAATACTTAAAATTGTCTATATCAAACATCAGGCAAGAAAGATTGAAATGCTTCATCCGGGAACGGGCAATCTCCTCCCTCAGCCGACGAATGCAATGCCGCCGCAACAAAACCTGAGTAAGGCTATCGGTAATAGATAATTCCTGCACCGTCTGATATAAATCGGCCCTCCTTATGACCAGGGCAAGCTGGTTGGCCAGGGTCGCCAACTTATTCCTGTCCCTGTCTTGTAATCCCCTGACCGCCAAGACGCCGGCATATTTATCGTCTGCCGTCAGGGGAAACAAAGAATATTCCCGCATCGCGACATCTGAAGGGCTTAATGAGACAAAAACCGACATTGTCGGTTTTTGTCTCATTAACGCAGAAAGCAAACGGCAATCGTCGATATCGACAAAAGAACGAACGATCTTACGAAATGTCCGAAACACCTTTTCCCTGTTTAATGTTCGGGATATATCTTTGGTGACCTCATAAATGGCGGCCGCATTTTCATATTCGCTTTTCAACAGATCGCATTCCGTCCTTTTGTTCTGCAGGCATTGCCTTTTTTGACCCAAGACACCATCCAGTTGCTTCCCGCGCTTTTGGGCATCGAACAACGTATAGAGGGAACGAATAAACTTTTTGCCGCTAAAAAACAGGAAAAACAAAACTAGTGATATCAACCAATACATATACGGTTTCTCCCCGTCTGCTTCGCTCTATAAAGACAGTTATCTGCCTTGCGCAGCAAGACATCGGCAAATGCCCCATCGCGGGGAAATACGGATAGGCCTACCGATACGGTTACGAATGTCTCCACGCGACGCAAGATAATCTTCTCCCCCTCTATCCTCCGCCTTATGGCCTCGGCTATCTTTGCCGCCTCCTCTTCTCAGCTATGGGCCAAGAGTATCGCAAACTCTTCCCCGCCATAACGAGAGATAACGACATCTAACCCCCTACATTCATTGCGCAACAATAAGGCTATTCTCTTCAAGACGATATCTCCGCAAATATGCCCGAACTCATCGTTGTATTTTTTGAAATAATCTATATCCACCATCAACAAAGAAAACACCTGCTCATTATTATGCGGCCCCTTCCCCTTGCCCAAGGCATCATTCAACCTCATCATAAAATATTGCCGCAGGTAAAGCCCGGTCAGCCCGTCGGTAATAGCCAGCCTCTGCGTATACTCGTAAAGCCGGGAATTGTCTATAGACAGGGCCGCGAGGTCGGAAAACACGGAAAGGAACCTAAGGTCGTCCCAGCTGAATCCCCGAACCGCCTCTTTTTCCAGACGCAAGATACCGATAATCCTCTTTCCTACGATTAAAGGGGCAGATATCAACGAACCGAGAGGGAATCCGAAAGGCAGGGATTTGGCGACATCGAAACGAAAGTCCTGGGCCGCGTCTTCCACGAATAAGGGCATCTGATGTTTAACCGCCCACACATCGAACATATCCCCCTGCCCCTCGCCGGGGGAGATATCTCCGGCGGCGCGGCAACCTCCAACGCGGGGATTAAAAAGAGTCAATTTTCTCGCCTGTCTATCCCAAAGATATAACTTTATCTTATCCCGCGGCTGGGACAGCAAAGAACAGATGCTTTCTATTAATATATCTCTGGTGTTATTTAGAGAAAGAGAACGGATCAACTTTTCCGTAATTTCTTTCAACGCGGCATAGCGGGAAACCTTGCCCCTCAAAACAAAAAGGAGACGATCGCTCCTTCCGATCTCGGCATTAAGTATATTTATCTCTTCTTTTTTCTTAGCGCCCTTTAATAACAGTTCTTTTGTCTTTTTGTCTATCCGGCGCCCCAAGGCGAGAAAAACGCACCATATAATCAGCAAGCAGACAAGATAGATCATCTTAATAGTTCGCCTAACGCGGATACATACGGATAAAAGAACGGATACACACGGATAAATAAATCCGCGGCCATCCCTGTCTCTATCAGCGTCCATCCGCGCTATATCAGACTATCGTCTCTTCGCTGTCGTTGTCGAAAAAGTGCGCTTTGGCCATATCGAATACCACCTGCATATCCTGGCCGATCTGCGGCCTGGCCTGAGGGCCTACGCGGGCAATAAAACTATGATGGCCGGTATTCAGATAAAGATAGGCCTCGGAACCCATAGACTCTACCACATCGCAGGTAACCTTAACGATATTGTCCGGCGAGGCATCGGAGACGAACAGCTTATCATATATATCTTCGCAACGGATGCCCATCGTTACATCCTTGTCCAGATACCTGCTTATTACCGTGTTCATCCCCTCCACTATCCTGACGCTAATGCGTCCTTCGTCGAAATAGAACTTTCCTTCTTTTTTGATTATTTTTCCCCGCAGGAAATTCATCGGGGGAGAACCGATAAACCCGGCAACGAATTTATTCTTTGGCTTATCATAAACCACCGTAGGGTTATCTACCTGCTGTAATACCCCTTTGTTCATTACGGCAATCCTGTTACCCAAGGTCATCGCCTCTACCTGGTCGTGGGTAACATATATCATCGTGCTGGCCAAACGCAGGTGCAATTTATGCAGCTTTACACGCATCTCCGTACGCAACTGGGCATCTAAGTTGGACAAGGGCTCATCGAACAAAAAGACCATCGGCTTACGCACTACCGCCCGCCCCAAAGCCACCCTCTGGCGCTGTCCCCCGGATATCTCCCGGGGGTAACTATTCAAAAGGTTATCTATCCCCAGCATCTTTGCCGCCTCTTTTACCCGCTGAACGATCTCGGGCTTGGGATACCTCCTTACCTTCAAGCCAAAGGCCATATTGTCGAATACATTCATATGGGGGTAAAGGGCGTAGTTCTGAAAGACCATAGCGATATTTCTGTCTTTGGCCGGGACATCGTTAACCAACTTATTGGCAATATACAACTCTCCCGAGGTTATCTGCTCCAGGCCGGCAATCATCCTCAATGTCGTAGACTTGCCGCAGGCCGAAGGGCCAACCAAAACCATAAACTCCCTGTTTTCTATCCCCAGGCTGACATTGTTTGCCGCCTTTGCCTTTTTCCCCTTGTATATCTTGGTGATATTTTTCAAGCTTACTTGCGCCATTTTCTACTCCTTGTCCGATCCTGGATTATCGACGCTCGACAAAGCCCGATTTCGAAAATAACCCAATAGTTTAACCAGATCATCTTTTAATTGCCGACGATGGACGATCATATCGATAAGGCCGTGCTCCAAAAGAAATTCCGCCCTCTGGAAATCCGAGGGTAACTTTTGCCGTATCGTCTGTTCGATCACCCTGGGGCCGGCAAAGCCAATCAATGCCCTGGGCTCGGCAATAATTATATCTCCCAATCCGGCAAAAGATGCCATTACTCCGGCCATTGTCGGGTTGGTCAACACAGAGATATAAAGCAGGTTATTTTGTTGATGGCGGGACAAGGCCGCAGAGGTTTTGGCCATCTGCATCAGGCTAAACATTCCCTCATACATCCGCGCCCCGCCGCCAGACCCAGAGATAATAATCAATGGCAACCTTTTTCGCGTGGCCATCTCGATGGCCCGCGTTATCTTGTCGCCCACCACCGAACCCATCGACCCCATAATAAAACGTGAATCCGTGACGGCAACGACTATCTTTATGCCGGAGATCTTTGCCGAGCCATAAATGCAGGCCTCTTTCATCCCCGCAGACTGCTTATCTTGTTCGAGTTTTTGCTTATAAGTCTTGGGGCCCTTAAACTCAAGGATGTCTTGAGATTCCACATCCCTGTCATATTCGTTGAACGAACGGGAATCAACCAAAGATCTTATACGCTCGTAAGCCGTAAGCAAGAGGTGATGCCCGCATTCCGGGCAAACGCGAAGGTTTTCGTCCAACCTGCGATTATAAACGGGGCGCAGGCACTCCGGGCACTTCGTCCAAACCCCATCGGGCATATCTCTTTTTTTCGTCCGGACGATAGTATATTTTGGTTTTCCGAACAAAGGCATCTTAAAATTTATATATTGTAAGCCCGGAAGGAAGCTTGGGGAAGAAGAACGTAGTTTTGGGCGGGAGCCTTTCGCCCTGGAGCGCCAACTGCATCAGGTCTTCCATCCTTACCGGGTTGACAAAAAAAGACACATCGGCTTGTCCCTCGTCTACCATCTCCAGGGCCCTGGCCGCGGCATTGGTATAAAACACATTTTTTTCGTCGGGGCGCTCGGGGTCGAGCCCGAAAACATCCCCCAACACCAACCAATCCAAGACCACCGTAGAAAGCCTCTTGTATTCCCGCGGCTTATCCAAAGTGATAAAATCATCTATATTGATGTCGCTTCGCAGCCGCAAAAGCAGAAAACCGTCCTTTTTCCCATACATCCCCAACACACACTCGTTCCTGCCGGCGCGCCCCAACATAATAAATAATTCCGCGCCGTCTTTGGCTTTATAAATATCGAAGTAGCGGCCTAATTTCTCCCTAAGGCCGGCTGCCTTTACCCGCCTGATAACGCGATGCGTAGGCAAGATAGTAAGCCCGCGCGAACCCACATCGGTAAAATAAGTCATTACATAGTCGCAGGAAAGTTCCCGCCGGCCATTACCGACCGTCTTATGCATCTGGCGACGGAAATTACAGGCGACCTCGTAACGATGGTGTCCGTCGGCGATAAACAGGTGAACGGGTTTAACCCCGGCCCGAACCATATCTATAACCACAGCATCGTCTATCCTCCATAAACGGTGCCGGCCGGCCGGCTCTTTTATATCGATAACAGGGGAGCAACTTGCATATTTGTCGGCAAGGCGACGGATGACCCGTTTTTTATCGGCAAAAAGGACGAATATCGGGCTAAGGTTTGCCTCAACCTGTTGTAATAATTCCAGTCTATCTTCTTTGGGGGCAAGGTGGGTATGCTCATGGGCGTGAACCAGGCCATTATTGTCTTCTATCTTCAACAGGGAGATGAACCCTTCTCTTTTCTTTTTTTCTCCCAAACAAGCCCTGACAGAATACCGTTTATTCGTTTTACCGGGCCCGAGGAAATGGTTGGCCGGGCAGGTATATTCCTGCTCGTAAAAATATATTGCCTTTTGCCTGTCGCGATATAACACATCCCTGTCTATCCAATCGATGAGGTTTTTCCGGGAATGAGAATAATCGACGCAGCGCCTGTCGTTTTTCAAAAGAAGGCGGGACATATTGTAGGGGCTGCGGTTATAACAGGCCCTTTGTTCCGCAGGGCTGAGGACATCATAAGGAGGGCAGATAACAGTGGACAGGTCTTTTACCTTATCCTGGTTATACAACAAGGCCTGAAATGGCCGTATCTCGGGCATTTGAGTTTGTTGAGTTTATTGAGTTACTTGAGCTTATTGAGTTTATTGAGTTTGTTGAGGTTCTGTGTTTCGGGAAGGAATCCCGAAACACAGAACCTGAAGCCTGCAACCTGTGCAGCCCGAACAAACTCAAGTATTCGCTTTAGGGCAGTTCTTGGGGTCGCAGCCCTTCTTGGTCTGGGGGCAAACATCGGGCTTTTCCGCCTTTTCTTTTTTCTTATATCCGCTGCTGCGATAATCCGTAGCATAAAATCCCGAGCCCTTGAATATAATACCTGCCCCTAAACCGATAAGCCGCTTTATGCCCTTTCCACACTTCGGGCACCTTTTTAGGGGGGCGGCCGTAATCGATTGGAACTTCTCGAACTTATACCCGCATTTCAAACATTCGTATTCGTATGTTGGCATAACTTGATTCGTATTGCGTATTGCGTATTGCGTATTGCGTATTGCGTATTGCGTATTGCGTA
>JBHHYQ010000066.1:0-6447 GCA_046757595.1 Candidatus Omnitrophota bacterium | reverse complement strand
GACCCTGATGAATTACCGCATATTCCACTGCATCGAATGCGGCCTGTGCAGTTTTGTCTGCCCCTGCAAGATCCCCTTGGCAAGAAATATAAAGAACGGCCAGGATAAATTGATTATGCAGGGTTGCGACCGCAACCAGTGCGTCTTGCCCTATTTCGATTTGAAGGGCATAGACGATTATCGGGGGGTTAAGGGAGTTCATTGAGTTTGTTTGCCGGTTAAGCGGAGGCAAAACACAAGGATTGGTTTCCGGAAGGATTCCCGCAACACAAAGATGACCATTATAAGGAAGATATTGGATACAGGTTTTCGTATTATTGATAGGGGGCGGCCATTAGCCAAGCTGCGTCCCGTGCTCTCGGCTGTGGACGAGCTGTTTTTCGGCACGGATAAGGTTAACAGCGTCCCTCATATAAGCGATTATATCGACCTTAAGCGGTATATGACCTTTGTAATCTTAGGACTGGTCCCGGCCGTGGCCGGGGCGGTCTATTTTTGGGGCCTGCGGGTATTGTTGGTTATCGGGGTTTCTTATGCCTTTGGCGGGTTAATCGAGGTTGCCTTTGCTATCGCCCGCAAGAAAGAGATCCACGAGGGGTTTTTGGTTACGGGATTGATATTCCCTTTAGTTCTTCCCCCCTCCATCCCTCTGTGGGCCGTGGCCTTAGGCTCGATGTTCGGGGTTACCTTCGGCAAGGAGGTATTCGGCGGGACCGGGAGGAACATCTTCAACCCGGCGATAGTAGGCAGAATATTTTTGAGCGTTTGCTTTCCCGGGATAATGACCACGACCTGGCCTGTCCCTTATAGCGGGGGCCTGGGCGGGTTCTTGCGATACGGCGTAGACAGCCTGACATTGGCTACCCCCCTTACGGCATTCCGCAGCGAGCATAGCTTATTGCCGTGGGTGGACCTGCTCTGGGGCCAGGGCGGGGGTTGCATCGGCGAGACCTTTCGCCTGGGGATAATTATCGGGGGGGTGTTTTTGTTGGTTACCCGGATTAGCAACTGGCGAATCCCCTTGGCTTATCTGGGGACGATATTGTTGTTCTCTTGTATCGGCAACGGCCTGGCCCCGGAAAGGTTTGCCCCGCCGTTGTTCCAGCTGTTGAGCGGCGGGCTCTTGCTGGGGGCGTTGTTTATGGCCACCGATCCCGTCACCTGCCCTTTTACCCGCGGGGGAAAGTGGATAGGCGGGATATTGTTGGGGGTGTTGACCCTGCTTATTCGGTCCATTTCGGGGTATGTGGAGGGGGTAATGTTTAGCATCCTGATGATCAATGCCCTCTCTCCTTTGATAGATCATATTGTCTTGGCGATAAGATATAGGCGATGAAGAGCTTGAAGATTATTGTGTTCGTTGTTTGTCTGGGGCTGGCCTCCGGGGGGCTGCTGGTGGCCCTGAACGATTACACCGCCCCGATTATCGCCAAAAACGAAGATTTGAAATTCAAGTCTTCGCTGTTGGATGCGTTGGATATAGATTATAGCCGTAGCGGGGCGGATGCGGCCTTTGAGGCGAATGTGGAAGAACTCAGCCATAACGGCCTGACCGTGTATCGCTATCTGGATAAGGCCGTAGCCTTCGAATTCCGCGGCCCGGGGCTTTGGGGGCCGATATCCGGGATATTGAGTATGACCCCATATCTGGACACCATCCTTAATATCAAGATATTGCACCAGGAGGAGACGCCGGGCCTGGGTGGGCGTATCGTAGAGCAGGGCTTTCTTAAGCAGTTTCGCGGCAAGAAGGTATCCCCCTCTTTGGTGTTTAGGCCCCAGGGCAAGGCCGTTCTGGATAATGAGGTGGACGCAATCACCGGGGCCACGGGAACCAGCAAGGCCTTAGAGAGGTTGTTGAACGAGACCATAACCCGATATAGAACCGAAGGGCGGAGGTAAGGGGAGGATGACCTTGAACCAGTCAGGTAATATTCGCCCTGCCTGTAAAAAGCAGCGGAACTCGCAACTCGCAGGCAGGACGAATATTACCTGACCGGTTCAAGGTCGGGATGTCTAAATATTAAAGGAATGCCTAAGAAACAGGTCAAAAAGAGTTTAAAGCATACCAAGGGTTATAAGGCGTTTGTCGCCGGCCTTTGGGCGGATAACCCCATATTCTGTATGGTCCTGGGGATATGCTCGGCCCTGGCGATTACCAATAAGGTGGCCAATGCCCTGGCTATGGGCGCGGGGGTTACATTTTGCCTGGTGTTTAGCTCGTTCTTTGTCTCCTTGCTGCGCCGGGTTATCCCGCCGCGTGTCCGCCTGCTTACTTATATGGTCGTAATCGGGACATTCGTTATCTGTGTAGACAGGTTTCTTAAGGCTTATTTTCCTCCCTTAAGCCAGGCATTGGGGCCTTATGTGGGGTTGATAATCACCAACTGTATTATAATGGGACGTTGCGAGGCCTACGCAATGAAGAACGGGCCGTTTCACTCCGTTCTCGATGCCTTGGGCTGCGGCCTGGGATATAGTTTTATCTTGATATTGATGTCTGTGGCGCGGGAGGCCTTGGCCTTTGGTTCGATATTGGGCTGGACCGTAATGCCCGGCTGGTGGGTCAACTGGGGGATGATGGCCATTGCCCCCGGGGCGTTCTTTTTGCTGGGCAGTTACCTGTGGATATTAAGGACGTTGACTAAAAAGACGGAATGATGTTTTAGGTTGCAGGCTACAGGCTACAGGCTGAACGACAAAATAAAAGATGAACCTTTTAACGATCTTTATCGCCTCGATATTTACCAATAATATGGCCCTTACCTATATATTAGGTATGTGCCCGTTTATCAGCATCTCGCGTAACTTCAAGACCGCGGTAGGCATGGGGGTTGCCGTAGTTTTCGTTATTACGATTACTTCAATCATCAATTGGCCGATATACTGGCTGGTGCTCTTGCCCCTGAACTGTCAGATATTGAGTTATCTCGTATTTATCATCGTAATTGCCGCCACGGTGCAGCTTTTGGAGATGATTATCGAGAGGTTCTTTCCGCCCCTGCAGGCCTCCTTTGGCATATTCCTGCCGTTGATTACCGTAAACTGCACGGTATTGGCGGTGCTGTTGTTTATGGTCCTGCGCAAATATAGTTTTGTCCAGACGGTAGTGTTTTCCGCCGGGTCGGGCATTGGCTGGGCCCTGGCGATTATTATTATGGCGGCGATAAAGCAAAAGATGCTCATAACCTCCGATGTCCCCCGCGGGCTGCGCGGCGCGGGGATTACGATGATTATCGCCGGCCTTTTGGCCTTTGCCTTTATGGGTTTTGCCGGAATGGTGACATTGCAATGATTACCCCGATTATCGTCTTAAACACTATTTTGTTGGTCATCGCCGTAGCCTTGATCGTGGCCGAGAAGCTGTTGGTTAGTTACGGCGAGTGCAGGATTACGATTAACAAGGAGAAGATACTTACTGTCCAGGGTGGGGATACCCTACTTAACTATTTTGCCGACAACAAGATATTTATCCCCTCGGCCTGCGGGGGCAAGGCTACCTGCGGGTATTGCAAGGTGGAGGTCTTGTCCGGCGGGGGACGTATCTTGCCCACGGAGGAGGTCTTTATCGGCCGTAAAGAACGGCTCTCCGGCCTGCGCCTGGCCTGCCAGGTAAAGGTAAAGAACGATATCGAGGTCTTAATCGACGAAAACCTCCTGGCGGCGCAGGAGTATAAGGCTACGGTAGTAAAGATAGAGGATGTGACCCATGATATAAAGCATGTCGTTATCCGCCTGGACGAGCCGGCGGCGATAGACTTCAAGCCCGGGCAATACATACAGTTCAAGGTTCCGGATACGGACGAGTTTCGCGCCTACTCCATTGCCTCGCCCCCGTCTCAGAAAGACAGCGTCGAGCTCCTGGTGCGTCTCGTGCCTCCGGGGTTGTCTTCGGGTTATATCCATGAGGTCCTGGACGAAAAAGACGATATTTGCCTTACCGGGCCGTTTGGTGATTTTTACCTGCAGGAGGATTCCGACCGCGATATAATCTGTATTGCCGGCGGCTGCGGTATGGCCCCTATCCGTTCCATCCTTTTGCATCTGAAGGAAAAGGGGATGCCCCGCCGGGTAATGTATTTCTTCGGGGCGCGCAAGAAGAGGGACTTGTTTTATACCGAGGAGTTGTTTGCCCTGTCGCGCGAGTTTCCCAATTTCCGTTATATCCCCGCGCTTTCCGAGCCCGACCCGGAAGACAACTGGACCGGCGAGACCGGGCTGATAACCCATACCGTAGAAAAATTCGTAGAGTCCGGCATTTACGGCGAGGCCTATCTCTGCGGCCCGCCGCCGATGATCGACGCCTCGGTCAAGGTGCTTAATAAAAAGGGCGTGGAGGAGATGCATATTTATTACGATAAGTTTTGATAAATAGAAAACAGAGGACAGAGGTCGGAGGATAGAGAGGAGGTTTAAAATGATTGAAGAAGCGAAAAAAATGCGCGAAGAAACGAAAGAGGGCGGAATAAAGAGAGAAAAAAAGCAATGGCAGAAGCCGACACTGGAGGATGTCTCCCAAAAGATAATGGCCCAGCCGTATATTAGGTTTACGTAAGGCGACAGCCTGCAAGCTTGCAGCCTGCAGGCTTCAGGCTTGTTGCTTGCAGCCTGTAACCTGCAGCCTGTAGCCTGTAGAGCCTGAACGCGGAGAAAGATATGGACTTTAGTGAGCATGTAAAGATACGGGAAGAGCGGTTTGGCGCCGCGGTGTTCGAGACGCTTAAGGAGAAGGTCTTTGTGACCAACGATGTCGGCAAGGAGATACTGGCCCTGATCAAAAAGGGTTATTCCCGAGACGACATCGTCGCCGTGTTGAAAGACGGCTATTGCGGCGATGTCGCGGAGATAGAAAAAGATGTGGATGCCTTTATTACTCATCTGGAGAGTAACAGAATAGTCGTCTCTTAGTGATTATTCGCCTTTGGCGAAAAGACCAAAGACATATTTTATCTATTCTCTTTTTCCTGTCTCTAAGGTTCAAAGATGGCCTTATTCAACGGATTCTTTTTCTCTATGTCCTGCGGGATTACTCGCTATTTTACTCTGCATAACCTCTGCTGGCTTTGTTGGCTGGCAGAGGTTTTTTGTTTGCATAGACAGCCCTTTGTGGTATAATCCATAAATATGGGGATACGGGTATAATACTTTTGATTATCAACCCTTGGTAGAGCAGGAAATGGCCGTGAGGCCATTTCCTGCTCTACCAAGGGTTGATAGGAGATTGATTACCGATTCTTAGCCTCGATAATTCGATAGTCGTTAGTTCTGATTCGGGTTTAGGGAGGGGTGACTGTTTATCTTCCCATTTTCATAATAAGCCCAGTGTTGACGATATGAAATTCGCCGATATTTATCTTGCGCATCTGTTTTGGTTGCTGCCGGGGTTGATTTTGTTTTATATCTGGTCGGGCCGTCGAAGGAAGAGGCGTCTGGCGCGGTTTGTCGATAAGCGCCTCTTGCCCCATTTAATCCCGCCTTTATCGCAGCGGCGGTTTGCCTTGTCCGCGCTGTTTATGGTTGCGGCTGTCTGCCTGCTTGTGTTTTGTCTTATGCGCCCCAAGTGGGGGTTTAAGTGGCAGGAGGTAAAAAGGAGGGGGCTGGACATCCTTATCGCCATAGATACATCCAGGAGTATGCTTGCCCGCGACGTCAGGCCCAATCGCCTGGAGCGCTGTAAATGGGCTGTGCGCGATCTGGTCAAGAGACTTGACGGCGACCGGGTGGGGTTAATCGCCTTTGCCGGCAGCGCATTCCTGCAATGCCCGTTGACCGTGGACTACAATGGTTTCCTGCTCTCCTTGGATGAAATAGACACGGAGGTTATCCCCAAAGGCGGGACATCGATATCTCAGGCAATAACCACGGCCATAAACAGTTACGAGGGGGGGGCAAAGAAATATAAGGTATTGATTATTATCACCGACGGAGAAGATCATCGCGGCCGCGTGATGGAGGCCGCGGAAGAGGCGAAAAAAGAGGGGATCAAGATATTTTGTATCGGCATCGGGACGAAACAGGGCGAGCTTATACCTATAGTCGATGCCCAGGGCAAAGAGACATTTTTAAAGGACAGGCAGGGCAGGGTGGTCAAGACGCGGCTGGACGAGGTCACCCTGCAGAAGATTGCTCTGAATACTGACGGCAGCTATGTCCGCGCCCGGGCCGGCCAGTTTGGCCTGGACCTGATTTACGAGCAAAAGTTGTCCAAGATGGAAAAGCGGGAACTGAAGAGCAAGATGGTAAAACATTACGAAGACCGCTTTCAGATCCCCCTGGCCCTGGCCATTGCCCTGCTTGCGGCCGAGGCCTTTTTGTGATTGTCCGGTAGCCGGCGGCAGGCCCGGTTGCCGGTTATGAAGATTGTTGGGTTTGAAGTCCAAACACAGTTGTATATATTAACCCTTGACTTGTTAATGAGACATTTATAAGCCGTCTTTTGCCCGTATG
>JBHHYQ010000065.1:0-6533 GCA_046757595.1 Candidatus Omnitrophota bacterium | reverse complement strand
GGTTGAAATCATTGGTTGCCCCGGATATATCCTCTTTTCCGTAGTAACCAAAGCCGCCCAGGGTAAAGGAATTATCCACCCAGTTCTCCCGCTGCTTTAGGTTCTGGCCAAACTCCTCACCGCTGCCGTCAAAGGCCATTCCGCCCCACTTGTAGTCCAGGCGCCAGTAAGGGTTCTTCTCCGAACCGGAATTGGTGCTAGCCGCAATACCCGCAGCATCCGTAACCCCCAAGGCATAACGTAAACGACCGTTCACGATCCCCCCGGCCTCTAAACCGGATTGTAAGCCGCGCAACTTAAAACTCGCGCTGCCTACCGTATAGTCGCTGGGGAGATATTTGGTGAGCGTCCGCCGCGTAGATTTCGGAAAAGGATCCGCGGCGACATCGAACTTTCCGATCTTCAGATTCAAGGCGTCTTCGGGCAACAGATCAAATTGCCCGGCGAGAAGATCGTTTAAAGTCAGATAAAGCCTTTCCGTCCCTCCCACGCCCCCGTCTTCGTAAAAAACAAACTCTGCGAAGAAGGAAAACATATCGCCCAGGTCGCCGGCGGCAAACAGTTCCCACTCGTGCGGGAAATCGAAGTCCACCTCCGGCACATCCTGCGAACGCGCGCTCTGGTTCCACACGGCCCGCTGGTGCACCATCATACTCAAGGGCACATTGCCCGGTATTGCCCCGGGCCAGACGCTCCGCGGCCAGACCCTTTTCCAGGCCGGCGCGCCCAGGCTTACCGGCTCTTCCTTGACATATACCTCCTCCTGCCCCTGGGGTATCTGGTAGTTGTTAAGCCGATAGGCCTCGCCAAAGGCATTCAGCCTGGAAAACCCGACATGGCAGGTGTTGCAGCTGGTGCGATATTTACGGGCGAATGTGGGGATGGCCCACAGTTCGGAAACCAAACAAAGGCTAAACAACCCCATCAGGAAAAACAAAAAAATTTTTTTTGTTTTTGCATCCGACATCTCTTCACCTCCTTTCCGGTTTATATTTTTCGGTTATCGGCCGGCGCCGGCAAAAAACAATAATAACCGTATTTTCCGACGAGCCAGCAAAACGACCAACCTTGTTTTGCTTAACCGACAACCGCCAAATCCTTCATTTACAATATTACCACATTTTCCATTTTTGTCAAGTGATTTTTTTCACAGTGACTTTTTTCACAATACATAAAAGAACTATTTTGTCAAGTTAAGCAACAATTTATCAATCTCCACACATTGCCCGACCAAATCAACGGCTTCTTTTATTTTATCTTTGTCTTCGCGGTCGATCTTTACCGTAAGGTCGTGGATAATCGAGGCCACTTTATAGGTGTCGTAATCGGAAGATATCAGGGGGACATCCGTGCCGCGGATAAAATCTATAATCGTCTTATGGGGCATAATCCCGCCGGTAATCACTACTCCCGAGACCCGGATACACCCCTTGACCCCGGCGATATGGCAACTTAAGGCGGTCATTATTATATCTTCGCGGTCTCCGGGGGTAATCAACAGGCAGCAATCGCCAAGATAATCCAGGGCCTTGTGCGCGGCCATAGCCCCGACGACGATCTTCAAGACAACATTATCCAGGCCCGCCTCCCCGCATACCAGGCGAAAATCCGCCTCGCGCACGATGCGGCCTATCTTGGGCGCGGACAAACAAGGCTGGTAAGGGATAACCCCCAAGACCTCCACCCCTTTATCCCCCAGGCCGCGGCGCACCAGATTATCGACCTTATCGAACTTATCCCCGCGGACCTTGTTTACGACGACCCCGGCCAGCTCCACCCCCTGGGACAAAAACAGGGCGCGGTTAAGCAGGATCTCGTCGATAGGACGGCCCACCCCGCCGGATGAGACCAAGACCACCTTAGCCCCCAACATCCTGGCCACATAGGCATTGGAGTGGTCGAACACACTGCCTACCCCGGCATGGCCCGTGCCTTCGATAACCACTAAGTCTTTATCTTGAGATACCCGTTGATAAGAATCTTGGATTTGCGAGCTTATCTTGTCTTTATCCGGATGGAGGATATAATTTTCCGTAGACCCCTTTTCTACGGCAATCGGGCTCATATCTTTAAGGCCACACCTGATGCCGCAGGCATCCTCGATTAACACCGAATCCTCGTCGACCTTTACCCCTTGTTCTTCCAGATACCTCTGGCCGATAGGCTTGATAAACCCGATATTTTTATAACGTTTCTTAAGGCAAGCAATCAGCCCCAGGCAAACCGTGGTCTTGCCGTCGTTCTGCCTTGTCGCGGCAATAAAGATGTTTTGGGAAGACATATATTCGTAGTGCGTATTGCGTCGTGCGTTTTTCGTATTGCGTATTGCCTGCCTGCGGCAGGCAATACTCAATACTCAATACAAAACACGCACAACGAAACAACTACCGGAACAAGCTATTGCTGACGACAAAGGAGGCGAAGACGATAGAGACCATAGACATCAGCTTTATCAGGATATTCAACGACGGTCCGGAGGTATCCTTTAAGGGGTCGCCCACCGTATCTCCCACTATTGCCGCCTTATGGGCCAAAGACCCCTTGCCGCCGTATGCCCCCTCTTCGATAAACTTCTTGGCATTATCCCAGGCCCCGCCGCTATTGGCCATCACTATCGCCAGGACAAACCCGCAGACCAAGGCCCCGACCAATAAAGAGGCCTCGGCCTCGATACCCATAACTATCCCCACGGCAATTGGCGCGGATATCGCCAAAAGCGAAGGCAATATCATCTCCCTCTGCGCCGCGGCGGTAACGATACGCACGCAACGGGCGTAGTCGGCGCGGGCCTTATTTTCCATCAACCCCTTAATATCCCGAAACTGCCGGCGCACCTCCACCACCACCTTCTGGGCCGCCCGGCCCACGGCGCGGATAGTTAAGGCGGAAAACAAAAACGGCAACATCCCCCCGATAAACAAACCCCCGATAATCCGCGGGTTCATAAGCGAAAGGTCCATCGTCTTGCCGAATATCCCTATCTGTTCTTTATAAGCGGCGACCAGGGCCAGGGCGGTAAGCGCGGCAGAACCGATAGCAAACCCTTTGCCCGTGGCCGCGGTGGTATTGCCCAGGGAATCCAGGGCGTCGGTTCGTCGGCGCACATCCTGGCTCAGCCCGGCCATCTGGGCATTGCCCCCGGCATTGTCGGCCACCGGGCCATAGGCATCGGTAGCCAGGGTAATACCCAAGGTCGAAAGCATGCCCACGGCCGAGAGCCCTACGCCGTAAAGCCCGAGGTTGAAATTATGCCCCCCGCCGGAGATATAGAAACTAAGCAGTATCGTAGCCACGACCACCAATATAGGTATGGCCGTAGAAAGCATCCCCACGCCCAGCCCATTGATAATCACCGTAGCCGGGCCGGTCTGGGAACTAAAGGCGATACTGCGGGTAAAGCCGTATTTGGCCGAGGTAAACCACTCTGTGGAAGAACCGATAATAATCCCCGTGCCCAACCCCAAAAGCACGGACCAGTAGATATTAATCTGCCCCCAGCCCAGTGTCCCCCCGATTACCCCGTAAGAGGCCAGGGCGATAATCCCCGCGGCAACGAATACCCCCTTGCGCAGGGCCCAAAGCAATGTCCCCTGTTCCGCGCGCTCGCCGCAGCGGACGAAAAATGTCCCCACGATAGAGGCGACCACCCCTACCGCGGCCATCATCAACGGCACGGCCACCCCGGCCAGGCCCAATCCGGCGGCTACGGCCAGGGCCATCGTGGCGACAATAGAGCCGACATAGGACTCGTAAAGGTCTGCGCCCATCCCGGCGACATCCCCGACATTATCCCCAACATTGTCGGCGATAACCGCAGGGTTGCGCGGGTCGTCTTCGGGGATGCCGGCCTCAACCTTGCCTACGAGATCCGCCCCCACATCCGCGGCCTTGGTAAATATCCCGCCGCCGACACGGGCGAACAGGGCCTGGGCGCTGGCGCCCATACCAAAACAGAGCATCGTGGAGGTGATCGCGGCAATCTTTCCCGTGCCCAGGGGAGGGTGTTGGGTATAATACCAGTCCAAAAGAAAATACCAGATGCTTAAATCCAAAAGCCCCAGGCCCACGACCACCATCCCCATCACCGCCCCGGAGGAAAAGGCCACCCGCAGGCCGCGGTTCAGGCTGATACTCGCGGCCTGGGCCGTGCGGCCGCTGGCGTTGGTGGCCACAGTCATCCCGATATAACCGCAGAGCCCGGAAAAGAACCCCCCGCTCAGAAAGGCAAAAGGCACGAATATCGGCAGATATCTATTCAAACTAAGGGCTATCAACAAGACGAAGACCGCGGCAAAAAATATCGCCACGCCCAGATACTGCCGGCCAAGATAGGCCTGCGCCCCAACCTTGACCGCGCGGGCAATCTCGCGCATCCGGTCATTGCCCTGCTCGTAACCCAATATCTTAAATATAAGATACCCGGCAAAGGCCAAGGCAACCAAGGAAGCCGTCGGAACAAAATACAATATATTCATCTGCTTTTCTCCTCATGCTCGTCATACCCGAAATCCGGACAATATAATGTTATCACAAAAACAAAACGGTGTCAATGAAAAGAAGGGTGCTAATCGTCTACGGGTTTACGTTGTTGTTTCCTGAGCGAGCGCAGGTGTTTGGCCGCCAACATCTTTTCTTTGGCCCGCCGGCTGCGGCGACGTTTCTGACGACGGATCTTCTCGACGCGCGCCTTTTCTGCGGCGATAAACCCGTTGCGCTGTCGTTCGATAAGGTCCAATATCCTGCGGCGGGCAATAAAACGGTTGAGGGGGCGCGAACGCTCGTCCCGGCATCGGACGGACAGGCCGGTGGGTATATGACGTAAAACAACGCAACAAGAGGTCTTATTGATCTTTTGTCCTCCCGGCCCGGAGGCGCGGATGAATGTCTCGCGGAAGTCATCTTCTCTGATTCCCAGCCGCTGCATACGAGCCATCAACGCCCTCTCCTTCTTTGCAGATACGGGAAACAAAGACATAAAATTATTTCATATGAGGGAGCAAGGCCGTAAACAACACGGCCTGGATAATCCACCCCACCAGGCACACCCCTACGGCGCGCCAAGTGCTATTATAGTCTAAGGCCTGGCGCACGGCGATTACCATCGCTACCAACATCCAAATCCCGCAGGCCCAAAAGACAAACTGGCCGACCCCGGGGATAACCCCCAAGACGCGAATAAGGCCGGGGGCCGTGGAAAAACCGATTGTGCGCAACAGCTCCCCGATGTCCGATTTAGTTTGCGGCTGGGGAAGAAGTTTCGTGCCGATTAAATAAACCAACCAGGCCCAGATATACCATCCCACCAGCGCAGCCAGGGCGCCCAATAACATCCCCTCCGGCCCGATCTTCACTCCCGCGCCTATGCCTGCGGCTATGCTTGACGCGGCAACTACGGCCATGGCCTGCGGCAGGGCCGTCTTATCCGCCTCTACCTCTTCGTATAGGCGAACATCCAGCTTCATCGCCCGAATAATACGCGCAATAAAAATATTCATCATCACCTCCGGTTTGGAACAAACATTCTATCAGCCTGCGCCCCTGCAACAACCCCCCTTAAAAATCGGCAAACTACATTCGACCGGATAGCACAGGGACGCTGATATCTCCGAATTCAACCTTTATTTATTCTGCAATCGCAAAATCAACACTCACGACAGCCGTTACTTTTTTCTCTAATGAGGCTGTATCATTATTACCATACCACGATACGTCATAAGAGTTTACAGGGGTTATCTGGAAAATGCCCATCTTAGCCGAACGCATAAGGCCGATTTTGTTGCCAGTCGATGCAGCCATACTCTTCGCTCGTTTCTTTGCATTTTCGGTTGCCTTGGCAAGCATCTCTACTTTTAACTCGGCAAGTTTCGTATAAAAGTATTTCGGTGCGCTGGAAAGAAACTGGATATCCTGATTAATAAGCTCTGTTGACCGACGGGCTATATCATCAATCTTTTTAACGTCGTATGATCGTACTTCTATACCCTGACTTAAACGATAACCTTCTATTTCGTTTGTATCATGGCCTTTCTCGTTTTTCTTATAAAGCACAGTTGTGCTGATTTGAGAAACAATAATCTCGTCATCTTTTACACCTTTCGATAAGAGATACTCTTTTACCTTTTTTAAATCTTCCTTTAGTTCTTCAAAGGCAATGGTCATTTTAGAGTCTCTTCGCGAGAATTTTGAATTCCATACGATGTAGTCGGATACAATCTCTTTCTCAGCAGAACCAGTCACAGTAATCACTTCATTGGTAAACTTTTTAATCTGCATTAGCCCTTTTGATAGGATTACGGTTGAACCAACCGTTGCCCCTGCAATACACAAACCTAGAATGATAATTTGAATATGTTTTAACTCTCTTAAACTCCCCATGATAATCCTCCTGGTTTCAGCAACAGTATCTTTTGGCGGAAAAATCCTGCCCGCCTGCCGCGGCGTCGACGGCGCAGACAGAGCTCCTTAAATCGCGCGGTAGTATTAACCCTTGACTTGTTAATGAGACATTTATAAGCCGTCTTTTGCCCGTATGC
>JBHHYQ010000064.1:0-6541 GCA_046757595.1 Candidatus Omnitrophota bacterium | reverse complement strand
CGCCCCCCCGCCCCCCCCCCGACCCGGGGGGTTGATTTCTGGTGGAATAGAGCGAAAGGTAGGTTGCGCTGCTCAGACAGGGGCTTCGTTTGGCCATCCCCGGACTTGATTTAAGGGATGGCCAAACTCGCAACTCGCAGCGCAACCCTACTATCCATCTCCTCCGCCCTCCCACCGACCCGGGGCGTTGATTTCTGGTGGGATAGAGAGAAAGGTGAAGTCTAGGGTGAAAGACAAAGGAGGCAAATTTGAATAGCAAGAAGGTGTTAGGCCTGACGATGGTCGCAATATTGGTTGCTGCGGGAACAGTATTTTATCTGCGTTCATCCCGTCGAATAAATGTAGAGCGACTTACGGATATTATGCCCCAGGGCGGACTGGCCTATATTTATGGGCACAACCTGGATGAGGGTTGGGAAAGATTGAAAGGTAAGGAGATTTATGCGCGCCTTTCTCAATCTTCGGCATTCGAAGATATTGATTTATTTAGCCCAATAGGTGATAGCGACCGGAATAGTTGGTTGGCCCGGGTTGGCAATGAATTTGTCAGGGGTGGTATTCGGCAGGGTGTTTCCACGTTGTTGCATAACGAATTATTGTTGGGGGCATTCTTCCGCAGCATGGTTGCCGGCGAGAAGGCCGATTATGATGTGTTGTTGTTGGGCCGCCTGGGCAAGGATCGCAAGATCCAGGCCGCAGCCATAAAATTGCTTGTCGGGTTGACCAAAGACAAAAAGGCCTCCCAAGAGAGCTATAATGGATTGACCGTAAATACCCTAAGGATAAAAGACATCGACGAAGACATAGTTTATGCCTTGGCCGGGGATGTCTTATTGATAAGTAACAGCCGGGGGAGAATAAAGGATGCCCTGGGCCTTATCGGAAAAAGGCAGGCTGGGGCAACGTCGCTTTCTCAAGATAAGGATTTCCAAAAGGCCCGCAGGGGATTATCGGAGAGGTATTATATTTGGGGCTATCTGGATATCTCCGGGTTTGTTCGCCTGGCCCAGAGCCTGACAAATCCCTTGGGGCAAGGCGTCTTGGCAGAAATTAAAAATTATTTTTTTACCCTTGGCCTGGACCACGATGGGATGCGCATCAAGGCGCGGTCTTATTTTAGTCCGGGGCCGCTGGCCGATGAGCCGTTTATGGCAGCTCGCCGGGAAATAAAAAATAATCACAGCTTGGGGGTCTTGGGGCTCGTTCCTTTGAACACGGTTAGTCTTTGGGCCGGCCACAGCGGTAATCCGGCGCTTGCCTGGGCGTATTTTAAGGACAAACTAAAACAGGCCGGCGAGGCAGGCAATGCCGGCAAGCAAAACGCCCAAAAGGTGTCCCAGGCCACCCTGTCTATGCTCAATATGGCTTTGGGGGCGGATTTGGAAAAAGACATCTTGCCCTATTTGGGCCCGGAATACGCCTTTGCCCTTGCCGGATTTGAGACGATAAACCTTCATTTGTCAATGGTTTCCCTTCGCCTAAACCGGGCTGATTTTGACCTGCCTACATTCGTCGCTTATTTAGAGGTAAAGGATAAAGGGAAGATCGATGTCCTGGCCCGGGGGCTGTTGGATAAAATAGCTGTCCTGGCAAACAGGCAATTCTCCGCGGCCCGGCAACAGGATACAAAACAAGAACCTTCGCCGGAGGACGACGATACTTCTTCGACCGGGCAGCCGGCAGATGCCCCGGCGCCGGATATTGTCTCCGTGGAGGAAGAAGACTATTCCGGCGCGGATATGCATTTCCTGCGTATACATCCGCCTAAGATATTTCCCCTGAAGGATATCGGGGGTATCTTTTCTCCGGGATATTGCTTTGTGGAAAAATACTTGGTAGTGGCCAGCAACAAGACCTTGCTTGAAAAAGCAGTCAATGTCTATAAAGGAAGACTGCTTAGCTTAAACCAGGGCGTAAATTTCTCGTCGCTGCGGGATAAGCTGTCCGAAAGATTTTATGCTCTTTGGTATCTCGATGTTCCGGCATTGGCCAATCCGTTGATAAAGATGGGACGGTTTGGCGAGACAGTGGTTCCGGAAGACTATCGGGAAGAATTACAGGCTACCCTTGAGGTCCTGGAGGCGATTAGCGGGGGGGTAAAAGGGCTGGGGGCTAGCCGAACGATACACGACGATTTCGAGGAGTCGGATGTTTTTATCTCTCTGAATGCCGCCGAATAACAGGTTGCCTAATTCGATAAAATGCGCAGCTCAAGATTAATTATTTTCGACACGACCTTACGAGACGGGGAGCAGGCCCCGGGGGCCAGCCTGAATAAGGAAGATAAGGCGGAGATTGCCCGGGCCCTGGTTGGTTTGGGCGTGGATGTCATCGAGGCCGGGTTTCCCGTGTCCTCCCCGGGAGATTTTCAGGCTGTTCAGGCCGTGGCGGCCGCGGTCAGGCGCGCCGTTGTCTGCGCCCTGAGCCGGGCGACCGAAAAAGACATCGCTACCGCCTGTCAGGCGCTGAAGAATGCCGCCCGGCCGCGGGTGCACATCTTTTTGGCCACTTCCAGGATTCACCGGCGCTATAAACTAAGAAAGGCCAAAGAGGAGATATTGCGCCTGTCTGTCCAGGCCGTGCGCTATGCCCGCCGCTTTGTCTCCGATATCGAGTTTTCCTGCGAGGATGCCTCGCGCACCGAAGCGGAGTTTCTCTTTCGTATGCTGGAGGCGGTAATCAGGGCCGGGGCCAAAACCGTAAATATCCCCGATACCGTAGGATATAGCGAACCGGAGGAATACGGCCGGTTGATTGCCGCTATTCAAGAGAATGTTAGCAGTATCCATAAGGCGATAATCTCCGTGCACTGCCATAATGACTTAGGCCTGGCCGTAGCCAACTCCCTCAGCGCCTTAAAGAATGGGGCGCGGCAGATAGAATGCACGATAAACGGCATCGGCGAGCGCGCCGGCAATGCCTCCCTGGAAGAGGTGGTAATGGGGGTGAAGACGCGGCGGGATATATTTCCCGATATCCGTTTGGGGATAAAGACGCCTCAGATCTGCAAGGTCTCCCGCCTGGTCAGCCGGCGCACGGGCTTTGTCGTTGCCCCGAACAAGGCAATCGTAGGGGGTAATGCCTTTCGTCATGAGGCCGGGATACACCAGGACGGCATCCTTAAGGAGCGGAGCACTTACGAAATAATCCATCCCGAGGATGTCGGGTTTTACGAAAGCGGACTGGTGTTAGGCAAGCATTCCGGGCGGCATGCCCTGGATGCCCGGCTAAAAGGGCTGGGCATAAGGTTAAACAAGAGGCAGCTGGAGCGGGCGTTTACATACTTCAAGGACCTGGCCGACAAGAAAAAACAGATATTCGATGATGACCTCTTGGCCATCGTCGAAGATGAGATAAAGGCCAGGACGCAGGTTTGGCTGTTGGACGGCCTGCGGATTACCAGCGAGACAGGGGGGCCGGCCCTTGCCGATGTATGTTTGAAAAGGAAGACAAAGACTATGCGCGCCTGTTCGCAGGGAGACGGACCGGTAGACGCCTGTTATAAGGCGATAGACAAGATTACCGGCCTGCGCGGCAAACTTCTGGATTACTCCGTGCGTTCGATCACCGCCGGCAAAGATGCCCAGGGCGAGGTCCTGATCAAGATACGATTTAGGAATAATATAGTGGTAAGCGGGCGGGGGGCCTCTACGGATATCGTCCAGGCATCGGCCAAGGCCTATGTCAACGTCGTGAATAAGATTAGTGGGTGATATACTTTTGCGACACCGTAATGTTACAAAACTGACAATGACGAAGGGGCGTTTTTTCGTTAAGTTATGGCTGTTATTGGGGTTTTTGGCCGTAGGGGCTATCTATCTGGCTAAAGATAATCTTCGTCGGGACCTTCGGGATTTTCGCGCGGGCATAAAGATTAGGGGGGGAAATTTCGCCCGCAAGATAGCCCCGGGGCGCAGCGCGCCGTTTGGCGTCGAAAATAAAGAGGTTGCCCTAAAGGTTAAATTCGATCCGCTGTTCAAAAAGTTCAGCGATGACGACTGGCGGCAGATCTGGAGGATCATCTACGGGCTGTATCCGGAATACGACCCGGACAACGAACGGCTGCCGGCGCGCAAGCGCCAGCTGGATATCGCCGAGATGCAGGAAGAGCTCAAGGCCTCTTTTCGTACGCCCTTTGCCTACTTCCGTCCCGAGCACTGGCAGGAGTTCTGGAAGACGCTGAAGATACGCATAAAGACGGAAGACTGAAGACCGAAAAGCGAAAAACGAAAAGCGAGAACCGCGGGGCACCCAGCCAGTGGCTGGGTCGGAGAACCGAGAACCGAAAAAGGTGTTCCGGGGCTGCGTCCCGACACTTATCCTTATTACCTTGTTCTTTACGGCTGAATTATGTTAAAATACGGCCTAATCGGTTATCCCCTGGGGCATAGCCTTTCGGCGGTGATGCATAATGCCGCCTTGCGACACTTGGGGATAGAGGCGCAATATTGTTTATTCGAGATTGCCCCGCGCAGGCTTAAGGGGTTTATGCTGCGGCTGCGAGATAAAGGCGATATCCGCGGCCTGAATATTACCATCCCTTATAAACAGCGGGTGATGAAATATCTGGACCGCCTGGATAATTCGGCCAGGGATATCGGCGCGGTGAACACGATTAAGCGGGAACCCGATGGCCGGCTGGCCGGGTTTAATACCGATGGTTGCGCCTTTATGCGCCGTTTGAGAGAGCTGGGTTTTTCTCCCCGGGGTAAACGGATTGCCATATTGGGCGCGGGCGGGGCGGCCCGGGCCGTAGCGCTTGGTTTGGCCCGCGAGGCCCCGCAGGTTATCCGGATATATAATCGGCATCTTCGTCGGGCAAAACAACTGGCCGGGTTTGTCCGGCGTCAGTTCGAGGTAAATATAGAGGCAGCGGATGATATCGCGGGCCTGGATATTCCCGGCGTGGATTTGTTGGTCAACGCCACGCCCCTGGGGATGCAACCGAAAGATGCCTGCCTTGTGGACGAGGGGTCTTTTTCGCGAGGCATCCTGGTCTATGACCTTATTTATAATCCCCCGCGCAGCGAGCTGCTGCTGCGCGCGCAAAGGCAGGGGGCAAGGACGGAAAATGGCCTAAAGATGTTGTTGTATCAGGGGGCGCAGGCATTCAATCTCTGGACTAATCTCCCGGCCCCGGAACGGATAATGGAGGCAGCGATATCGCCTTCACCCGTATGCCGGGCGGCGAAATCAATTTATGCCCAATAAGACCATTATTGTTTTGTTTTGGATTTTGTTTTTCGGCGTAAGGCCCAATGCCTTGGCCGCAGGCGAACTTTCCTCGGCGCAAGAGGCCCTAAATAATGGTTATTACGAGCTGGCCCTGGGCCTGTGCGAAAAGTTTATCGCCGATGGCCCTGGCGACAAACAGGCGGACAGGGCCGTTTTAATCAGGGCCAAGGCCCTGTTTTTCAAACAGGAATACCTTAAGTCTCTCAAAGAGCTAAATAAGCTCCTGCGGCGCGGCCGAAATAACGGGATCGCAGACGAGGTCTTGTATTGGCTGGCGGAGGTTTACTTAAAGGTCGAAGACTATTCCCAGGCGGGAAAGTATTACCAAAGGTTGCGCAATGAATTCAGGGGTTCGCCATATCGCAGGGATGCAGATTATGGATTTGCCTGGTGCCTGTTTAAGCAAAAAAGGTTTGCCTCTGCCCAAAAAGGATTCTCCGCATATATCCGCAACTATCCCCATTCCCCTTTGTTGCCTACGGCAATGCTTAACCGCGCGGAATCTTTGTATAACCTGGGACGCTTCGAGGCCGCGGTAGGCGCCTACAAGAAAACTCTCGACATCCTCTCAGGCATAGATTCTCCCCGGCAGGCCAGGGATATGGCCTATCTCGGCCTGGCCTGGTCTTATATCCACGGGGGAAAATACGCCTCTGCCCGAGAGGCGCTCAAAAAGGCCTCATTAAAAAGAGGGGGGCCAGATTATGCCGATCTTCTTTTTGCCCGGGCAAAGGTGGCCCTGGGCGCGAAAGACCCCGAACAGGCAATATCGTTATGCGACGACCTGATAAAGAACTACTCCGATTATGACCTTATCCCGGAGGTATGTTCCGCGAAAGCCAGGGCCCTGTGTTCGCTGTTGCGTTACCAGGAGGCAATCGGGGTTTACGAGCGCCTGCTATCAGTGATAGGCGGCAAGGATAAAGAATTTCTCGTCGACATCCGCTATAACCTTGTTTACGCATACCTGAAAAACGGAGACTTTATCCCCGCGATAACCCAGCTGAACGAGATATCTTCGGACGATAGCCTGGCGGAAGATATCCGCTACTCTGCCTTGGCTCAGATAGCCGACATATATCGCGATTTGGGGGAATACAGAAAGGCGTTACAGGCATATAAACGCCTGCCGCAAGATAACGAATACGCCCGTTTTCAGGCCGGCCTATGCTACTTGAAGGTCGGCGAGATCAAAAAGGCGCTTATCGGGCTTACGGACTTCAGGAAGGAATTTCCCCGCAGCGAACTCGTCCCAGAGGCAGAATACTATCTCTGCCTGGCATATTTTAAGATGGGTAATTTTATT
>JBHHYQ010000063.1:0-6593 GCA_046757595.1 Candidatus Omnitrophota bacterium | reverse complement strand
AGATAAGATATTATCTTCTCCTGATGAAGCGCGGGAGATGGGCAGGCGGGCAAATGGGTTGATTGCAAAAAACAGCGGGGCGACAGGGCGTAACATCGAATATTGTTTATCGTTATTGCCATCTTCTTAGCTTACTCGGATAGCAATAACTATTGTCTTTTGTGTTTTTGGTTGGTGGTAGTAAGATGGAGTTGTTATGGGGGGAGAGTTTTAGATGAAATATATTGTTCTTGTCCCGGATGGAATGGGGGATTATCCTGTAAAGGAGCTGGGAGGGCGTACGCCCCTGGAGGCGGCAAAGACACCGAATATGGATTTTGTCGTTCGTCAGGGCGTATTGGGGCGGGTTACCACCGTGCCCTCGGGTTTTTCTCCGGCATCGGACGTGGCCAATCTTTCTATATTGGGTTATGACCCTAAGGTGTATTATACTGGGCGCGGCCCTTTGGAGGCGGCTAATTTGGGCGTTACCTTGGGTAAAGATGATGTTGCCTTTCGCTGCAACCTGATTACTGCCGAAGGCGATACCCTTAGGGATTACAGCGCCGGGCATATTACCAGCGAAGAATCTGCCGTATTGCTGGATTTCCTCAATGATAAATTAGGCGCGAGCGATATCGTATTTTATCATGGCGTAAGTTATCGCCATCTTGTGGTTGTGCGCGGCGGGCTCAACCAGCGGCTGCATAAGCTGGTTTGCGCCCCCCCCCATGATATTATCGGCCGAAAGGTTTCTGCTAATCTGCCTAAGGGGAAGAATGCAGATATTGTTATTGAGATGATGCAACGTTCGCGGGAACTGCTTGGCGGGCACGATGTCAACAATGTCCGTATCGACCTTAGAGAAAACCCGGCAAATATGATCTGGCTTTGGGGTCAGGGGCTTGCCCCGACGATGCCTTCGTTTAAGGAACGGTTCGGGATTTCCGGAGCGGTAATATCGGCCGTGGACCTGATTAAGGGCATCGGCCGTTTAATTAGCCTGGAGGTCCTCGATGTGCCCGGGGCAACGGGATATTACGACACGGATTATTTTGCCAAGGCAAAATATGCCTTAAGGTCGTTGGAACGGGGAGATTTTGTCTATGCGCATGTCGAGGCCCCGGACGAGGCCGGGCATAACGGCGACCTGCGGGAAAAGATTGTGGCCATAGAGAGGTTTGACCAGTTGGTCGTAGGCGCGATATTGGATGCGCTTAAGAAGAAAGAAGACTTTCGCCTGCTTATCTTGCCGGACCATGCCACGCCATTATCCAAGCGCGCCCATACCCGCGATAAGGTCTGTTTTGTCTTGTATGGGGCAGGCGTTGTTTCCAACGGTTTTAACAGGTTTAGCGAGCCGGAGGCGCAAAAGAGCCGGGTTTACATCAATCAGGGGCATAAGATGATAGATTATTTGATGAGGACATGGTGAGCTGCGAGTGGCAGATGAGGTATGTTTTTATGCAAGGGGGCAAGATGCGACAATATGGGGCGCCTTCAGTTTTGGCTAAATGTGTATTAGCAAATCAAGGGTTGATAATATCTCCTAATATCCCCGAAAAGATTTTCAAGATTAACTCGCCTTTTATTTTTCAATCATGCCGGAATGTGGCCTGATGTCTGCTTCCATTTTCAGGGCTTGGGTTAGGATCGCTTGACAGGCAATAAGGATTGTGATATAATTTTTATTGTATTTCAGGCGAGTGGGGGTAATCGATGTTATGGTAGTGAGGGGAAATTATGTGGACAAAAGATAATTTAGAGAAAGCGGTTAAGGGGAAGATGAAGGATTATATCTTTGTCGTCGTCTCCAATCGCGAGCCCTATATTCATACTATGCGCAAAGGGAAGGTTGAGTTTCGTCGGGGGGCGGGCGGGGTCATCAGCGCGCTTGATCCGGTGATGCAGGTTTCCGGCGGGCTCTGGGTGGCCTGGGGAATTGGTGATGCCGATCGCCGGGTTTGCGACGAAAAAGGGAATATTTGCGTTCCTCCGAATAACCCCTCTTATACTCTTAAGCGCATTTGGTTGAGCAAAGAGGAAGAAAAGGGTTATTATTACGGTTATGCCAATGAAGCGATATGGCCTTTGTGTCATATGGCCTTTCAGCGTCCGGTATTCAGAAGTGAAGATTGGGATTATTATGTTAAGGTAAACGAAAAGTTTGCCCGGGCGGTAATGTCTGAGATTGGCGACAAAAAGGCATTTATCTGGATACAAGATTACCATTTGGCGCTTTTGGCGCAGCGCCTTAAGCGGCAGGCTAAAGCGGGACAGTTAATTGTGGCCCAGTTTTGGCATATCCCCTGGCCTAACTATGAAGTATTCCGTATTTGTCCTCAACGTCGGGAGTTGTTGGAAGGGTTGTTGTATAACGATCTTTTGGGGTTTCATATTCGTTACCATTGCGACAATTTTCTGATTGCCGTAGACAGGGAGGTAGAAAGCAGAATCGATCGCGAGCGGTTTGTGGTTACGCATTCCCGGCGCAAGACCTGGGTGAAGCCTTATCCTATTAGTGTTGACTTTGAGCGCATCAATAAGATTTCGCAGTCTGATCAGATAGCGGCGATTCGTAAAGATTTGATCGACGAATACGGCTTGGAGGGGTATCGCGTGATATTGGGCATCGACCGTATCGATTATACCAAGGGCATCCCCGAGAGGTTGCTGGCGTTAGACCGATTATTGGAAAAACATCCCGGCTTAAAAGGCAGGATTGTCTTTTTGCAGATGGCCCAGATTAGCCGCATCCACATCCTTAAATACAAACAAATAAACGACGAGATAAATTCTTTGGTCGAGGATATAAACTGGAAGCATTCCACGGATAGTTGGCGTCCGATTATTCTTGTCAGGAGACATCTTTCGTTCGAGGAAGTATTGGCTTTTTATGGTTTGGGGGATGTTTGTATCGTTAGCTCCCTGCATGATGGGATGAATTTAGTGGCTAAGGAGTTTGTTTCGGCGCGGGCAGATAAAAAGGCGATGTTGGTTTTGAGTCAGTTTACCGGGGCGGCCCGGGAGTTAACCGATGCGATATTGGTTAGCCCCTATGACCGCGAGCAGTTCAGCGACGGCATTGCCCAGGCCCTAAACTTAAGCGATAAAGAGCGGCGCAGGAGAATGTCACGGATGCGTCAGGTTGTCCAGCAAAACAACCTTTATCGCTGGGCAGGGAAGATTGTGTCCAATTTATTGAAGTTTGCGGAAAAATAATATCTTATGCGATGAATATGTCTGCGGCGATATTCGATCTGGACGGGGTAATCGTCAATACCGTGCCTTTGCATTTCTCCGCCTGGCAGAGCATGTTCAAGGAATACGGGCATAATTTTACCTTTGCCGAATATAAAGACAAGGTAGACGGTATCCCCCGTTCGGACGGGGCCAGGGCGATACTAACCGGTTTGTCCGATAAAGAGATATAGGCTGCCTGCGACAAAAAACAGGGGTATTTTTTGGAATTGTTGCGCAGAAAAGACGTCCCGGTTTATCCTTCCACATTGCGGCTGATTAAAAGCCTGGCCGCGGCCGGGATAAAAAGGGCCTGTATCTCTTCCAGCCGCAACTGCCGGGCTATCCTGGAAAAGATCCCGGCCCGGGAATTATTTGATGTGGTTGTTGACGGTAATGTTAACCTGCCGGGAAAACCCCGCCCGGATATATTTTTGCGCGCGGCGCGGGATTTGGCTGCGGAGGCAAAAGAGTGTGTGGTGTTCGAGGATGCGGTGTTGGGGGTCAAGGCGGCCAAGGCCGCGGGGATGTTTTGTGTGGGTATAGACAGGTATGGGGACCGCCGACGGTTGCAGGGGGCAGATAAGATAGTCGGTGATTTGGAAGAGATAGGAGAGATAGATGGGTTCTGTTTTTAGGTATATTTCGCGCCGGCAGGAATATTTCCTTAAGGAAGAAGGATGGAGAAAGGAAGAGCAGGGCGCGCGCGAAAGTCGTTTTGCCTTGGGCAATGGGTTCCTGGGGATACGCGGGGTTCTCGAGGAACACCCCCAGGGGGCGCAACCGGGGACTTATATCGCCGGCCTTTACGATAAGGCTACGGCCCAGGTTAGGGAGCTGGTTAACTTGCCCAACCCTTTGAGTTTTAAGGTCGTGGCCAATGAGGAAAAATTGGGGATGAGCGCCACGGGGGTTTTGGACCACCAGCGGGTTTTGGGTATGCGCAAGGCGATGTTGTTTCGCCGCACGATATACCTCAACCGTTTTAGCCGTCGCGTAAAATATGAATCTCTGCGCTTTTTGAGCCGTAAAGACAAAGGGTTGGGGGTGATGCGTGTTCAGGTCAGCCCTTTGGATAGGGATGCGATATTGGTTGCCCAGGCCGGCGTGGATGTCTCCGTGGCCAATAAGGGGGTCTTGAGCGAAGGCCGCAAAAACCATTTTAGCATCGAGGATGTGCAGAGATTGGAAGATATACGTTATCTTTTTTATCAAGCGCGAATTAACGGGTATTGGGTTTGCCGCGGACAAGATAACCGTTGTGCATCACGGTATCGACGAAGAAATCTATCGGCCGGATGTCCCCTGGCAGGGGTTGTTAAGACGTTATCCGGAACTCAAGAATAAAAAGGTCGTGTTCCATCCGGCAAGGATGGGCCTGGCCAAGGGGTGCGATGTGAGCATCAAGGCCCTGCGGATTATTCGTCAGGCCGTGCCGGATGTGTTATTGGTTTTGGCCGGCACAAAGAATATCATCGACTGGGGGGCGACACAGGAAAAAGATATCGCCTATATCGTGAGCCTGGTAGACTTCTTCCGCCTGCGCGATAATGTGCTTATAGATGTATTCAGCCTGCAGGATATGCCCAGGCTGTATACGGCCTCCCGCGTCTGCCTTTATCCTTCTACCGTATCCGAGCCTTTTGGCTTGACGATGCTCGAGGCCTTATCCAGCGCCCGGCCTATGATCGTTACAGAGTCCGGGGGGATGCCGGAGATTATCCAAAACGATGTCAACGGATTCGTTATCCCCATCAAGAACTTCGAGGTCCTGGCCGAGCGGGTCATCGAAGTGCTTACCAATACAGGGTTATGCCAGCGCCTGGGGGATACCGGCCGCAGGATGGTCGAGGACAGGTATACCAAGCAGATGATGGCCGATAATACCTTGGAAATATATAGTAAGATCAAGAGTCGTTAGATAGCGTGTGAACAGAGTCGGAGGATGGGGTCACCGGGAGATTATGACTATCGGGTTGCCTAAAGAGATATCGGCGCATGGCCGGGAGATACGCAGCGCGCTTTTGCCGCGGGAGGTAAAAAAGATTACCGAGGCGGGTTATTCTCTGCTTGCAGAGAAGGAGGTGGGCCTGAGGTTGGGCATACCCGACAGGGAATACATAAATGCCGGGGCAACGATTACCCGCGACCGGAGGCGGATATTTCACCAGGATATCGTAGTCAAGCTGAAGCCGCCGTTGAAACAGGAGTTCTCTTTATTGCGCAACAACATCCTGTTTTCTATGCTGCATGCGGAACAAAACCCGTTATATATAAAGTTGTTGCGCCGCGCCTCGGCCTGGGCCGTGGCTATGGAACTTTTGGTAAACCGCGCCGGGGAGAGATTGATCCAGTGCACGGATATTACCGGCGAGCAGGGGATGATTATGGCTTTTCATCTTGCGGCGAAGTCGCCGCGGGAGTGTAAGGTCTTGATATTGGGGTATGGCGCGGTATCCAGCGGGGCGATGAAGGTGGCGTTTTCTTTGGGGGCCAGGGTCAAGATCCTGCGCCGCAGCGAATTTCCCAATATAAGGCATTTTCTGAAAAATACGGATATCCTGGTCAACGGCATTGCCTGGCCCCGGGCCGAACGGGAGGGCAGGAACTATCTCGTTACCCGTTCGATGCTGAAGCTGATGCATAAACAGGGGATAGTCCTGGACCTTTCCGTAGATTTTCCCAACATCATCGAGACCTGCCGGCCTACGCTTATCGACAGGCCGGTATATACCATAGACGGGATACGGCATATCAGCATCTTTGGTTATCCCGTCCTGGCGCCGTTGTCCAGTTCCGGGCGTTATTCCCGGCAGGTTATGCCTATCTTGTTAAAGATTGCCCAGTGCGGGACCATAGAAAGGTTGCCGGCCTACCTGAGGCGGGCGGTAGTAAGATAACAACCTTTAACCAATAGACATTTACCAGGGAGCAAGGCCTTCTTGATCTCAAACAGAGAGAACAGAAGGGGCAATTCGGCCTGGCAAAAAACGGGGAACCCTCCGGAATTCCCTTCGGTCAGTTCCGGCTTCCCTTCGTTTTTTGCTGCGGCCTCATAAGCTACCCCTTCTGTTCTCAAACTCGCTCAGGAAGGCCTTCCTCCCTGGTATGTAGTAAGGCGTTTATTAGTAAGTCAAGGGTTAAGAAAAGAAGTTTTTCTTTGAAAAGCGCGCAATATGTCCAAAAAGAAGAACTTGTTGGTTATCGGAGACTTGACCTTGGATGGGGCCAGGCCGGCGCCTTGCCTGAACAGGTTCCTCGGTTATGCCAATGTCCTTAAGCGCCGCGGGGTTAACTGCGAGTTTGCCGCTTACGATGCCTTGTCCATAGGCCGCCTTCCCAAGTTTTCCGGCAACGATATCAAGGCCCTGTTT
>JBHHYQ010000062.1:0-6800 GCA_046757595.1 Candidatus Omnitrophota bacterium | reverse complement strand
GCCGCTTTCTGCATCTGGACAATTACGCCGCGATGATCTATCTTACCCTGGAACTTATGCCTTATCATCTGGTCCGATGTGGAGATAGAAAGATTGATATGCCTTAACTGCGGCACGGCCTTAAACGCCGCGTCCACATCCGCAACAATCGCCCGCATCCAACCCCCTAAACGCATTCGGGAGATCGCGCCCTTTTTTACCAGGCTCAAATTAGCATTGAGATAATTGGTCTCATGGCGGGTTACGGGAAAGCCAAACTCCGACTGGAATACCCCCATCTCGTTGAGATAAAGGTTGATCATCGTCTTTTCCAGCTTAGATAAACATATCCGCGAGGTCTGTACCCCGTCACGATTGGTCACATCGATAATATAAATCTTGTTTTTCGTTTTCATAGTTTTTGTATGTTGCAACCTGCAGCCTGTAGCTTATCACAACCTTATCATCCGCACCGCCGAGATATTCTCCAGGCCCTTTATCTTGGCCAAGACCTGCGCCGAAGGAGGGCTGTCGACATTCAACACGGTAATCGCCTCACCCCCGGGTTCCTTACGGCCGAAGTTCATCCCGGCAATATTTATGTTATGCCGCTGCAAAAGGATACCCAGATTGCCGATTACCCCCGGCTTGTCCAGATTATAAATAACCAACATCACCCCGCGGGGAATCGCCTCCAGGTAAAAATCGTCCAATTTTACGATACGCGCCTGTTTGTTGGTAAACAACGTCCCGCTTATCCGCCGCATCCCCTTATCCGCGCGCACCGCAAGGGAAATAAGATTGGTAAACTCTTCCGACTGGCTGCACTTGGCCTGGTTTACCTTTATCCCCCGCTCTTTGGCCAGGCTGAGAGAATTTACGAAGTTGACCGTCTCCTGCAACACCGGAGACAACAGCCCCTTTACCGCGGCCAGGCTCAGCGAGGCGCAATCCATCTTGCTGATCTCCCCGCTGTATTCCAGGCGGACATCGCAAATCCGCCCGGAAACAAGCTGCCCGCAGAACAATCCCAGGCTTTCCGCCAGGTTTATATAAGGCTGCAACACCTTGCATATCTCCGGCTCCAGGCAGGGGTAGTTCGCCGCATTGCGTATCCCCCGCCCCAGCAAGGCATCGCGCACCGCCTCGGCTATCTCCACGGCGACATTTATCTGCGCCTCTTGCGTAGAGGCCCCCAGGTGCGGGGTGACGATAAGGTTATCCTGGCGCAAAAGCGGCGAGCCCTTGGGCGGCGGCTCCTTTTCGAATACATCCAGGGCCGCGGCCTTGACCTTGCCGCTTTGCAATGCCCGCCGCAGCGCGGCCTCGTCGATAATCCCCCCCCGGGCGCAGTTGACAATCCGCGCCCCGTCTTTCATCAGGGCAAATTCCCTGTCCGAGATTATGTGCCGGGTCTCGTTGGTAAGCGGGGTATGCACGGTAATATAATCGGCGCGCCGCAACAACTCCTCCATCTCCACCAACTCCACGCCCAACTCTTCCGCCTTGTCCCGGGAAAGAAAAGGATCATAGGCCGCTATCTTCATCCCCAAGGCCAGGGCGCGCTTGCTCACCTCGCGGCCGATACGCCCCAGCCCGACTACGCCCAAGACCTTGCCGTAAACCTCAACCCCGATATATTTGGACCGCTTCCATTCCCCGGCCTTGACCGAGGTATTGGCCTGAGGGATATTGCGCGACAAACAAAGCAGCATACTCAGGGTGTGCTCGCAGGTAGATATCGTGTTTCCCCCCGGGGTGTTCATCACGATAATCCCCCGGGAGGTAGCCGCCTCCAGGTCGACATTATCCAGCCCCACCCCGGCGCGGCCGATAACCCGCAACCTTTTTGCCGCGGAAATAACCCTGGCGGTCACCTTGGTCGCGCTGCGCACGATTAAGCCGTCATAGCCGCCAATAGCCTGCTCCAGCTCCTCCGGGCTCAGCCCCGGCCGCAGGTCTACGCCCAACTGCCTCTCCCGCTCCAGTATCTCCGCCCCCTCCTTAGCCAGAGGGTCGCTAATTAATATCTTAAACATCCCGTAATGCCGTAATGCCATAAAATAATGTTACAAAAGTGACATTGTCAGTTTTGTATTAACCCTTGACTTGTTAATGAGGCAATTTAGAAGCCAGGATTTTGTCCGTAGGCAAGGCGCGCGACCCATCCACTGGATGGGTGCCCCGACGCAGCATACGGGCAAAAGACGGCTTATAAATGTCTCATTAACAAGTCAAGGGTTAATAACATTATTTTAGTCCAATATGCTGCTTGCCGCCCGAACCCCGGCGCCTAATTCCAGATTGTGTCCCATTTTTAACAGCTGGGCCTCGAGGCAGGATATAGCCACGATTATGTCGAACTTCGAGATATAACCCATATGGGCGATGCGGACAATCCTGCCCTTTAACTTCCCCTGGCCCCCGGCAACCGCCACCCCCTGCTCGTCGCGCATCGCCTTGACCAGTTTTACCCCGTCGATACCGGCAGGGAGTTTTATGGCCGTAACCGCATCCGAGGCCGCGTCCGGCGCGGCGAGAAGCGCAAGGCCCAGGGCCTCGGCCGCGGCCCGCGCGGCCCGGGCCATCTTTTTATAACGGGAAAACAGGTTGTCCAGCCCCTCGTTTTTCAATAACGCCAGCGATTGGTTGAGGGCAACAATCAGGTTTATCCCCGGGGTCCAAGGGGTATCGGAAAGGTCATAGGCCTGTTTTGCCCTTTTAAGAGAGAAGTAATAATTGGGGCAGGCCGTCCCTCTTTTTATAACCTGCCAGGCCCTTTTCCCCAGGGTTATAAAACCCAACCCCGGCGGCAACATCAACCCCTTTTGCGAACCGGAGACAACAACATCCAGGCCCCAGTTATCCGTTTCCAACGGCAAGACCCCCAAAGAAGAAATCGCGTCTACGACCAAGACGGCATCTGTCCCGGCCACCACCGCAGCGATCTTTTTTATGTCATTGGTGACCCCGGTAGAGGTCTCGCAGTGGGTAACGAACACCGCCTTCAATCGCCGGCCCTCGGCCTTAATCCTCAACTTTATCTCGGAGACGGACACGGCGCGGCCCCATTCCACCCTTATCGCATGCGTATCTATTCCGTAGGCGCGGCAGATCTCCGTCCACCTCTCTCCGAACTTGCCTCCCTCGATAACCAGGGCCAGGTCACCCGGAGACAACAGATTAGTCACCGCGGCCTCCATGGCCCCGGTCCCCGACGAGGTCAGGATAAATACATCGTTTTTCGTCCGGAACAGATATTTCAGGCCCTGGTCAGCCTCGGCAAGGACCCTTTTAAACTGAGGAGTGCGATGATGAATTATCGGCCGCCCCAATGCCGCGCATACATCAGGCGGCAAAGCCGTAGGCCCCGGAGTCAATAAGTAGTTTTTTTGCATAATTTAGTCGCGCATCTCTCGTATTGCGTCGCGCGAAGAATATACGGTTACTTCCTAAAAAACAATCACCTCATCGAGATTCTATATTATACAACAATTTTTCGCTTATGCAAGTAATTTTTAGGCCTCCGGCAATCTTTCTCGCACGCAAGACAAAGCAATCTTGACTTTTGCTAAAATATTTGATATTATCTAATTATGAAAAAGGTTAAAATAGCGGTTATCGGTTGCGGCCGACTGGGGGCATTTCATGCGCGTATCTACAGAGAACTTTCGGGATCAAGGTTAACGGCAACATGCGACATCGACCGCCAGCGCGCCGAAGACACAGCCGGAAAATTCTCTGTGAAAGCGGTTTATGACTATCGTAAGCTTATAGGAAAAATAGATGCGGTAAGTATCTGTGCCCCTACCCGCAAACATTACGAAATTGCCCGGTTCTTTCTCCGGGAGAAAGTCCATGTCTTAATCGAAAAACCGATTACCGATAATATTGCCGAGGCCAAAAGGCTGGTGACCATTGCGGCAAAAAATAAATCCATAATCCAAGTTGGTCATATCGAAAGGTTCAATTGCGCGTTTACTACGATAAAACCGATAATAAAAAATCCCCGTTTCATCGAATGCCACCGCCTAAGCCTGTTCCCCCGACGCAGCCTAGACGTCGGCGTCGTCCTGGATGTAATGATCCACGATATCGACATAATCCTCGGGTTGATGACATCACCGATAGAACAAATATCCGCCGTGGGGGTAAACGTGCTTACGGATAAAGAAGATATCGCCAATGCCCGTATCCGTTTCCGAAACGGCTGCATCGCCAACCTCACGGCCAGCCGCGTTTCCGACGAGACAATGCGCAAGATACGTATATTTCTGAACAATACCTACATCTCTTTGGATTATGGAAAACAAGAAGCCTTTATCTATAATAAAGAAGGCGATAAAATCGGCAAAAGGCCCATCCCTATCGAAAAAGAAGAACCGCTAAAAAAAGAATTATCCTCTTTTCTCGCCTGCGTCTCAGGCAACAAAAAACCGCTGGTCTCGGGAAAAGAAGGACTAAAGGCGCTTGAACTCGCCCTGGCCATTCAAAACGATATAAGAAAAACAAAATTATGCCCCCGCGAATAATTATTATTGCCGGCGAGGCCTCAGGAGACTTGCATGCGGCAAACTTGGCCCGGGAAATAAAAAACCTGCGCCCTGATGTTCAATTATCGGGCTGGGGCGGAGAAACGATGCGCCGGTTCGGGGTAGAAATATATTATCCTTTGACAAAACTGGCCGTGGTGGGTTTCGCAGAGGTGCTTAAAAATTACCAAAAGTTCAAAAGGGTATTCGATTCGATCCTCGAAAAAATCGACGAGATAAAACCACAGGCAGTTGTCCTCGTAGACTACCCCGGATTCAACCTGCGTCTGGCCCGCCAAATAAAAAAACGCAACATCCCGATAATCTATTATATCTCCCCGCAGGTCTGGGCCTGGGGCAAAAAACGGCTACGGCTGATAAAACGGGTCGTAGACAAAATGCTCGTTGTCTTTCGATTCGAACAAAAACTATATCGCGATGCAGGCATCCCCTGTGTCTTTGTCGGGCACCCCTTGCTGGATATCGCCAGGCCAACGATGCCTATTAAAGAATGCCTCAGGCAATGGAAAATAGACCCTGGACGTCCGCGCCTGGCCATTTTGCCCGGCTCGCGTAACAAAGAGGTTCAACGGCTGTTACCGATAATGCTTCGAGCCGCAAAGATAATCTCAGAAGAGAAAATCGGATTACAAATAATTATCCTGCGCTCATCATCGGTGCCGGAAGATATATTCAAAGAAATATCAAAGAATTTTTCCCTGCGGACAAGGCTTATTACGGAGAAGACCTACGACGGGTTGAATATCTGCGACTTCGCCATTGTTGCCTCAGGCACGGCAACATTGGATACGGCGATAATGCAAAGGCCGTTTGTAATCACATACCGAATTTCGACGATTAGTTATTTTGTCCTCAAGTCCCTAATCAAGATAAAAAGTATTGGCCTGGTAAATATCGTCGCCCAAAAACGGATAATCCCGGAACTGCTGCAAAAAAACGCCCATCCCCAAAAAATCGCGCGGGAAGTTTTAGGCATCTGGCGGAACCCAAAACGGATGGCGGAAATAAAACAAGACCTCGCCCGGATAAAATCCCTTCTCACTCCCTATGGAGCAAGCCAGGCCGCGGCAAAAGAAACATTATCCTTGATATAAAAAATCATCAAGCATGCCACTGCGCTGTCACATTAGTTGTTGATAGAAGAAATGAAGAGAAAATACGAAGCGATATTCATCCTCAAAGCAAACCAGCAAAAAGAAATATAAAATCAACCACAAAGGACACAAAGGGGATGTTTTGCTTATCTCTTGATACCCTGAAAGAGGGAACACGAATGTCACGAATGAGAATGCGCGACATTCCGTCGGAGACGGAAGAATAATTTATCGGTAGATCCGCCTATGCTTTTTGGCGGATCGGTTTTATTCGTCTAATTCGTCCATTCGTGACATTCGTGTTCTTATTAACCCTTGATTTACTAATGTACGATTTAGAAGCCAGGATTTTGCCGTAGGCAAGGCGCGCGAACCATCCAGTGGATGGTTCGGCCCCACGGAGGCGCTTCGAGGCGGAGCAACGGGCGCCGGCGGGCAAAAGACGGCTTATAAATGCGCATTAGTAAGTCAAGGGGTAATAATGCTCTCACCAATTCTTCGAGACTCGGGGATAACTCCGGACACCTTGTCTTCTTCTGTTCTGACTCCCTAAATGTTCGCTATAGCCCTCAAGCAGCATCCTGGCCTCTTCTTCCGACATCTCACGCTCGGAGAAATCCCGGGCATCTTCGCCCTGTGGATCCTGCTCCTGGCCTTCTTTTTGTCTGCCTTGTTGTTTTTCTCTCTCGTCCTCCTGTTCGCCCGGCTTATCTTTTCCGGAAGACAAGGCCTCATCATCCTCCTGCCCCGGGCCTTTGCTGTCCTGCCCGTCTTTACCTTCGCCGGAGGCGCCCTGTTTATCTTGTTGCTGTTGTTGTTGACTGTCTTCTCCCTTGCCTTGTTTCTGTTGCTGTTGTTTTAACTTGTCCAGGAGGGCTTTCAGGTGTCGTTGGGTAAATTCATAATTATATTTGGCGTCTTTATCCTTATTGTCCAGCTCTATGGCCCGGCGGTAATACTCCAGGGCCTCCCGATGCAAAGAAACGGCCTGAGACAAGTCCGTATTCTCTTTGCTCCGCGCCAGGCTGTATTTACTGTTGCCTAAGTTATAATTTGCCTTTGCCTCCAAGTTGCGGTCGTCCGTAGTCAGGGCGCGGGTGAACTCTTCTATGGCCTTGGCATATTGCCTTTTCTTGTATAACGCCGCGCCTAAATTATAGTGTATTATCTCGTC
>JBHHYQ010000061.1:0-6832 GCA_046757595.1 Candidatus Omnitrophota bacterium | reverse complement strand
TTTTCTTTTACATATAAAGGCTGCCAAAATCGCCCAATTTCGTATACGTTGTGAAGGTTGTGGATTTATATAATTGCTGGCGTAGCTCAGTTGGCAGAGCAGCGCTTTCGTAAAGCGCGGGCCGGAGGTTCGATCCCTCTCGCCAGCTTAATAAAGCAGAACTCAGAACTCAGAACTCAGAAAAAGATATCCGGCCCGCAAAAAGGGGTTGTTAAGGGGGAAGATTGTTCCCCCTTAAGGGTTTACGCTTCCTGCGGAAGGAAAAGGAACATTAAGGAAAAACCATCAGGGTTTTTCCTTAAAGAACAGGGACGCGAGGTTCGATCCCTCTCGCCAGCTTAATAGAGTTTATTGAGTTTGTTGAGTTTATTGAGTTTGTTGAGTTAAAAAATCCCCGACCAAAATCAAATAATGTTCAAATTCTCCGAACTCCGAACTCCCGACTAATCAATGTCCAAATTCTCCGATGTATTCAAAAATCGGAATTTTTTATTGCTTTGGTGGGGGCAGATTATTTCTCAGTTTGGCGATAAGCTGAACCAGATGGCCTTGATTGCCCTGGTTTATCAGCGCGCCCCGGGGTCGGCGATGGAGCTGGCCAAGATAATCTCCTGGACGATCATCCCCGTATTTTTGATTGGCCCGCTGGCCGGGGTCTATGTCGACAGGTGGCCGCGGCGCAAGACGATGTTTGCCTGCGATTTTATCCGGGCGGGGTTGGTGTTGCTTATCCCTTTGTTTTTGTTTATCCAGCGGTCGATACTGCCGATATATGTGTTGATCTTTCTCGCCTTTTCCGTAGGGAGGTTCTTTGTCCCGGCCAAGATGTCTATCCTGCCGAATTTGGTAGAGAGGAAAGAATTGTTGTTGGCCAATTCCCTGATTACGACCACGGGGATGATTGCCGCGGCCTTGGGGTTTGGGCTGGGGGGTGTTTTGGTAGACTGGTTAGGGGCGCGGGCCGGGTTTTATATCGACGGCTTGACATTTTTTGTTTCGGCAATACTTATCTTTTGCATCAGGGGTATCACCGATAAAAAAGTGGGGAAAAACATCGTCGAGTTGGGCCGGGATGTGCTGGAGACATTCAAAAAATCGGTGTTTTGCGAGATGAAAGAGGGGATCTTTTATCTTGTCAAAGAGAAAAAACTGTGTTATATTATAGGAATACTGTTTTTGCTCTGGGCGGCATTGGGAAGCGTCTATGCCGTAATTATCGTCTTTGTCCAGGAGGCGCTGGGTTCGGTTACCAAAGATTTGGGCCTTTTGGTAGTATTTTTGGGCGCGGGATTATTCAGCGGGTCTCTTGCCTACGGCCGCCTGGGACAGAGAGTATCATTGTTTAAGGCGATATTTATGTCTTTGTTCGGCGGAGGCCTTACCCTGGTTGTCTTTGCTCTGGCCTTGAGAGGCGGCGCTGATTTCTGGATGGCCGGGGGGTTGGCATTTATCCTGGGCCTGGTGATTGCCCCGACGATAAGCGCATCTAATACCTTGATTCACCGGGTAACCCATAATGAGATGCGCGGCAAGGTGTTTAGTTCGCTGGAGGTTATGATGCACCTTCCGTTTTTGTTGTCTATGATGATAAGCGCCTCTTTGGCCGACAGGTTGGGCGCGGGAAATATCATCGTAGGATCCGGCGCGGCGCTTACCGTTGCCGGGGTAGTGGGGTTGGCGCGGATTCAAGACCGAAGACTTTTTTAAGACCAAAGACCGAAGACCGAAAAGCGAAAGACGTTAATGAGACAAAAAGTGACATTGTCGGTTTTTGTCTCATTAACGAAACACAAAGTCTGCAGCCTGCAGCCTGAAAATGAGTATTCCCGAATATAAATATTTAACCCAGGATTTGGCGATAAAGGATGCCCCGTTGCCGGATAAGGTTTACCTGCCTTTGGCTCAGCATGTGGGTAAGCCCTGTAATGTTTTGGAGGTTAAGCCCGGCGATGTCGTCCGCGTGGGGCAGAGGCTGGCCGTGGCCGACGGAGGGCTGTTTGCCCCGCTGCATAGTTCTGTCAGCGGCAAGGTTGTGGCCGTGCAGGACTATTATCATCCTGTCTTGTCCCGGACAAAGGCCGTGGTTATCCAGCGGGATGCCGCGATGGCCGAGGAGGGGTTTTCGGCGATAGACGAGAAAGAGGTCAGCTCTTTTACCCCTCAGAAGCTGCGGGAGATTATCCGCGATGCCGGGGTCGTGGGTATGGGCGGGGCGGCATTCCCCGCGCACATAAAACTCTCTCCCCCCCAGCCCGTAGATAGCTTTATCCTGAACGGGGCGGAATGCGAGCCTTATCTAAACAGCGATAATCGGCTGATGATTGAGAATGCCCGGGAGATACTGCAGGGGGTCCGGGTTATTGTCAAGATATTGGGGGTCAAAAATGCATATATTGCTATCGAGGACAATAAGCCGCGGGCGATAAGAGAGTTTAGGAAAAAGATCGGATACGGAAAATCGCCGGCCCTGAAGGTTCTCGAGACCAAATACCCTCAGGGGGCGGAGAAACAGCTTATCTATTCCGTGTTGCGGCGCCGTGTCCCGGCGGGGAAATTGCCCTTCGATGTCGGGGTGGTGGTGCATAATGTGGCCACGGCGTTTGCGATATTCGAGGCGGTGTATAAGCGAAAGCCGCTTTATGAACGTATCGTGACCGTGACCGGCGAGGTATTGGAGCGGCCGGGTAATCTTCGCGTGCGTCTGGGCACGCCGATTAAAGACCTGATTGCTGTCTGCGGCCCCCTGCGCCGTCCGGCAAAAAAGATAATTATGGGCGGCCCGATGATGGGCCTGGCCCAGCCCTCGGACGAGGTCCCGGTAATCAAGGGGACGAGCGGGGTGGTGCTGTTGGCCGACGATGATGTCCGGGCCAGGCCGGAGAAGGTCTGCCTACGGTGCGGTAAATGCGTGCGCAATTGCCCGATGGGCCTGCGCCCGGCGCTGATAAGCATTGCCGCCTCCCAGGGGAAGTGGGGTCTGGCCAAAGAATACGGGGCGCTGAACTGTGTGGAATGTGGCCTCTGCGCCTACAATTGCCCGGCGAACCGAAATGTCGTGCAGTGGGTGAGGCAGGTAAAAAGGCAGAACTAAGAACTCAGAGAGATGCGACAGTCTGTGTTAAGATTAGGTTTGGTGTTGTTTGCGATCTGCGTTGTTTCCGGGGGGTTGTTGTCTGTTGTAAACTGTTTCACCCGGGGCAAGGTAGAACAACAGAAGCAGCGGGAAAGGCAGCAGGCGCTAGAAGAGATAATGCCTCAGGCTGCAGAGTTCGTTGGTGTCCCGGAAAAAGGGGTGTATTATAATGCCCTGGATAAACAGGGCCGGGTTATCGGTTATTGTTTCCTCGCGGCAAAACAGGGGTATTCCAGCGTTATCGAGACGATGGTCGGCGTGGATAACCGGGGGGTAATTAGCGGGATTAAGATCTTGTCTCAAAACGAGACCCCGGGGCTGGGGGCGAGGATAGAGGAGACAGCCGGGGAGAGGACATTGCTCGATGCCTTAAGCGGCAAGGCCCGTTCCCGGGAAAAACAGGTTCCCTGGTTTCAGGCCGGGTTTAAGGGAAAGAGGATAGAAGATATAGACAGTGTAGACACGATCACCGGGGCGACTATCTCCTCGCAGGCAGTGATAGATTCGATAAAGCAGAAAGTAAAACAGAAAGTAAAACGTTAATGAGACAAAAACCGACAATGTCACTTTTTGTCTCATTAACGTTTTTGGTCTTATTCTTAGGGTAGATAGATGAATAAATTAGTCGTTAGCGCATCTCCTCATATTCGTACGCAAGAGTCCGTAAGGTCGATAATGTGGGCCGTGGTCTTGGCCCTTGTCCCGGCCGGGGCCGTGGGGGTCTGGGTGTTTGGCCTGCGCGCGCTTGGGGTTATCGGCGTCAGCCTGGCTTCGGCCCTGTTTTTCGAGGCCGCGGTTCAGCGCCTGCGGGGGCAAAAGATTACTCTGTCCGACGGCAGCGCATTCCTTACCGGGCTGTTATTGAGTTATAACCTGCCTTCCAATGTGCCGCTGTGGCTTCCCGTGGCGGGGTCGTTTGTGGCGATTGTTATTGCCAAACAGGCCTTTGGCGGCCTGGGCCGCAATATCTTCAACCCGGCCCTGGTAGGCCGGGCCTTTCTTCTTGCTTCCTGGCCGGGGCATATGACGACATTTTCCGCCCCGTTCGATATCCTGACCCGGGCTACGCCCTTGGCGATGCTTAAGGAGGGCCACGTCGCAGACCTTGCGGCAATGAAGGTTTCCTACTTCGATCTGTTGTTCGGCCTGCGCGGGGGGTGTATCGGCGAGGTGTGTGTTGTGGCATTGCTTTTGGGCGCCTTGTTTTTATGGTGGCGCAAGATTATCAGTTGTTATGCCCCGTTGGTGTTTATCTCCGTGGTAGCCGGGTTGAGCTGGGCCTTTGCCGGTCCGCAGGCCTTTTCCGGAGACGCGATATTCGCCGCGCTTTCCGGCGGTTTGGTGTTGGGGGCATTTTTTATGGCTACGGACTATGTGACCACCCCGCTTACGGCCAAGGGCCAGGCCATCTTTGGCTTAGGCTGCGGCCTGCTGACTTTCGTAATCCGGCAATGGGGCGGCTATCCCGAAGGGGTGAGTTATTCCATATTGATGATGAACGCGGCCGTGCCGTTGATAGACCGCTGGGTTAATTAGTCCCCCCTGAGTTAAGTTGTTGAGGGCTTGGGGAGTTTGAGTTTTCACTTGCTTAATGAGACAAAAAGTGACATTGTCGATTTTTGTCTCATTAAGCAGAGCAGGAGAGAGATGAAAAAGTTGTTTTGCGAATTTACCAAGGGTATTGTCCGGGATAACCCGACATTGGTGTTGTTTTTGGGGCTGTGCCCGACCCTGGCCGTGTCGGTGTCCGTGGTCAATGCCCTGGGTATGGGCGCGGCCGCGACATTCGTGCTTTTGGGCTCGAATACGATCGTCTCCTGCCTGCGCCGGGTTATCCCGGAACGGATACGTATTCCCTGTTTTGTCGTGATTATCGCCACCTTCGTTACCGTGGCCGAGATGATGATGAAGGCCTATCTTCCTTCCCTGAGCCGCTCTTTGGGGATATTTATTCCCTTAATCGTGGTAAACTGTATTGTCCTGGGGCGGGCCGAGGCCTTTGCCTCGCGAAACCCGCTGGGGCATTCCATATGCGATGCCCTGGGTATGGGTTGCGGGTTTACCCTGGCCCTGATTTTGATCTCGGCGATAAGGGAGATTATCGGGTCGGGCAAGATATTCGGCTTGGTCTTGTGCCCGGCCTATGAGCCGGCGGCGATTATGGTCCTTGCGCCCGGGGCGCTGCTTACAATGGGTTTTCTCGCCGGGCTGGTTAAGTTTATGAGAAGGAATAAGGGACGCGGTTCGGATAAGGATAAAGGGGGTTGTTGTGGATCCGGCTAAATTTATCTCGCTGGTCATCAGTATGGTGTTCGTAAATAACTTTATCCTCTCCAAGTTCCTGGGGTTGTGCCCGTTTATCGGTGTGTCCAAACAGACCAAGCCCGCGGTGAGTATGGGCATGGCAGTGACTTTCGTTATGGGGGGCTCGGCGGTCATTACCTGGTTGCTTTATCGATTTATCCTTATCCCTTTCAATCTTATTTACCTCAGGACATTGGTGTTTATCTTGGTTATCGCCTCTTTTGTCCAGCTGGTAGAGATGGTTATCCATAAATACAGCCAGCCGCTCTATCGCGCCCTGGGGATATACCTTCCCCTGATTACCTGTAACTGCGCGGTCTTGGGGGTTACCCTGTTGAATTCCGATGAGTTTTTTAACGGCTCTATTGTATTGCCGGGGAGTTTCCTGCTTAGCCTAACCCAGAGCGTGTTTGCCGGGGTGGGGTTTACCCTGGCGATATTGCTTATGTCCGGGATACGGGAGCGCTTGGACCTTACGGATGTGCCCGAGAGTTTGGCCGGGGTGCCCATAGCCTTTATCGTCGCGGCATTGATGAGCCTTGCGTTTATGGGCTTTGCCGGATTTAGTTTGCAGTAACAGCCTGAAACCTGCAGCCCGAAACCTGCAGCTTATATTATGTCAATCATCCTTCCTATATTGGTATTGGGGATATTGGGGTTGGGGTTTGGTCTGGGCCTGGCCCTGGCGGCAAAGAAGTTTTCCGTGGCCTCCGACCCTAAGCTGGAGGCGGTGTTGAGCAGCCTGCCGGGGGCAAACTGCGGGGCCTGCGGCAAGCCGGGTTGTTTTGGCTTTGCCGAGAGCCTGGTCAAGGGCGAGGCAGACATCAATGCCTGTGCGGTTACGGAAGAGGGCCCGCGAAACAAGATATGTCAGTTGTTGGGGCTAAAGGTTCAGGAAAAGGCAAAGACGGTTGCCGTGCTGCATTGCAACGGCGGAGACCGGGTCCAGGACAGGTTTGTCTATGATGGCATCCCTTCCTGTTCTGCGGCAAATATGGTCTCCGGGGGGCCGAAGGCCTGTGTTTACGGTTGTCTGGGTTTTGGGGATTGTGTCCGCGCCTGCCCCTTCGAGGCGATAACTATGACCGGGCATAACCTGCCTAAGGTCGAGCGCGAAAAATGCCGCGCCTGCGGCCGCTGCGTACAAGTTTGCCCAAAAGACCTTTTTAGCCTTATCCCCCAGAGCGCGCATTATTATACCAATTGTTCTTCGAAGGATATAGGCAAGAATGTCCTCCGCGTCTGTTCCGCAGGGTGTATCGGTTGCGGTAAGTGCCAGCGCGCCTGTCCCTGCGGCAAGGCCATAGAGGTTAAGGATAATCTGGCCGTATTCGATTATGAACGTTGCACCAACGCGGGAGAGTGTTTCCGTGTCTGCCCGACGAAGGCGATAGC
>JBHHYQ010000060.1:0-6888 GCA_046757595.1 Candidatus Omnitrophota bacterium | reverse complement strand
CCTCAACCGCGACGATCCAAATATAGATATCGCCTTGCCCACACGAGACAATACCTCGAACCCATCCACGAACTCGCCGATAATCCGAAACACCCGCCAGGTCTCTTCGCTGCGAAAATCGTTATTTATCTTTTTCGGCACATCAAACCCCCTGTCCTTTCCAGGCCTGCCTCAGGGTATCGATATCCGTATCGACTACAGCCCGGCCTTGGGTATCATCTATACGAAACCTATTCCGCCGGGAGACAGTGCCCAGGGCGGCAAAAGGCACCCCATTTAGATTGCTTTCCAGCGCCTTTTGTTTATCCTTCTCAATCTCCAGGATAAACCGCGTATTCGACTCGGAAAAAAGCATTACCTCATCCCTCGACCCTCGTCCCTCGCCCCCACAGGGGACAGCGGCCAAAGATACACTTGCCCCCCAACCCCCGGCAAGGGCCATCTCGGCCAGGGCCACGGCCAGCCCCCCCTGAGAACAATCATGCGCCGCCTTTACCAACCCCTGACGGATTACGGAACTTACCCTCTCGATTATCTTTCCCGCGCTGTCTTTGTCTATCTTGGGGACACTATCGCCTAACAAGCGGCCTTGACGAAGGTATATCGACCCTCCCAACTCGTCTCTGGTCTCTCCCACGATATAAATCATATTCCCCGGCTGCTTAAAGTCCATAGAGACGATGCGGCGGATATCGGGGACTAGGCCCAGGGCCGAAATAAGCAATGTTGCCGGGATAGCCCGCGCCTTTTCCTCGACGCGATATTCGTTATAAAGGCTGTCTTTTCCGGAGATAAACGGCAGGCCAAAATATTTGGCAAAATCATAACACCCCTGCGCCGCATCCACGAGGCGTCCCAACTGTTCGGGGTCTTCCGGGGAACCCCAGCAAAAATTATCCAAAATAGCCAGGCGCGAGATATCCGCCCCCACGCAGACCAGCTGCCGCAGGGCCTCCTCGATACAAGAGGCAGCCATCCAATAAGGAGAGAGCATCCCGTAACGGGGGTTTATGCCGCAGGAAACAGCTACCCCCTTAAAAGAAGAAAACAACGGCCGTATCACCGCGGCATCCGAGGGGCCGTCGTTATTTGCGCCGGTAAGGGGTTTCAATATCGTCCCTCCCTGGACCTCGTGGTCATACTGGCGGATGATCCATTCCTTGCTGCTGATATTGTCGTCTGCCAATACCCGCAGCAGGTCATCGGTAAGATCGCGGCATTTCCCCTTGCATAAGGACAAGACATCCCTGACTTGGCCGCGTGACGGCGCTGCCCCGGTCTCACCCCCAGAGGCAATGATCTTTGCTTCACGCGCCAGCTCCGGACGCCCCCGGTGAAGAAAATCCACATCCAGGTCTGCCGCCAACCGGTCGTAATAAAACAGGCGCAGCCTTTTATCCTTGCGAAAATAGCCGATGACCCTTGCCTCTACATCTTCGGACTTAAACAGGTCCAAGAGCTCCTGGACATTTTTTTCCGGCACGGAAAGGACCATCCTCTCCTGGGCCTCGGATATCCATATCTCCCTGTAAGTCAACCCCTGGTATTTCAAAGGCACATCCTCCAGATATACATCCGCGCCCAGATCTTTGGCCATCTCCCCTACGGCGCTGGACAGCCCTCCCGCGCCGCAATCGGTAATCGCGCTATACAAACCCTTGTCCCGCGCCGCGAGCAAGACATCGGCCATCTTTTTCTGGGTTATGGGGTTGCCTATCTGCACCGCCGATGACGATGTCTGCTGAGAACGACTATCAAGGTGAGCCGAAGAAAATGTCGCCCCGTGGATGCCATCTCTTCCGGTCCTGCCCCCCACGACCATAATCTTATCCAGATATTGCGCCTGCTTTTTCTCTTTGCCTTTGGGGATTAAACCTACGCTGCCGCAAAACACCAAAGGATTGGCCAGGGATTCGTCTTCGAATATCACTGCCCCATGTACCGTAGGAACACCCATCTTATTGCCATAATCGGCAACACCGGCCACCACGCCGCGGATAACCCGCTTGGGAGAAAGCACGCCTTGCGGTATGTCGATGCCGGGATAACTTGCCGGGGCAAAACAAAATATGCTCGTATTGGCGATAGGCCTTGCCCCCAAACCCGTGCCCAAACAATCGCGCAGCACGCCACCCAGGCCGGTATTCGCCCCGCCAAACGGCTCTAAGGCCGAGGGGTGATTGTGCGTCTCTACCTTAAAACACACATTATAATTCTCGTCGAACTCGATTATTCCCGAATTATCCTCGAACACAGAAACACACCAGGGCCTGTCCAGCTCCTGCGTGGCCCTGATTATCGTAGACTTCAGAAGATTGTCTATAACCTTTACCGGCCGGGCATCGCCCTCTCTCTCCAGCCTTATCTTGCCCCTAAAGGTCTTGTGGCAACAATGCTCCGACCAAGACTGAGCAATCGTCTCCAGCTCTACATCGGAAGGGTTGCGCCCTTGCCTGCGGAAATACTCCTTTATCTTGCGCATCTCCTCCAAATCGAGCGACAACTGCCCGCGGCGGCTAATCTGGGAAAGCGCCTTATCGTCGGCATCAACAACGGAGACATATTTTATCTCCAGGTCGGGAGAAGGGGGGATAGGAGAAACCGGCCCCAAAGAAATCCTCTTGCGGCAGTCATAATCTTCTACCAGGGGATTGACCAACAACCTGTGACAGATAACATCCAGCTGGCCATAAGATACATCGCCCCAAAATATATACCTTCTTATCCTGCGCACGCTCGTTATACCCGTCAAACCAAGCTCGCGCATCGCCCTTTTTATCGACTCTTCGCTGGAGTCCATAACCCCGGGCTTATAAATTATCTCTACGGCCTTTTTTTGCTCCCGGGGCGCTTGCGGCGGAGGGTTTATGGAATACTCTTCTTTTATCGTATCCACCAACAAGGCCTCGCAAAGCGTCTTTACCTTGCCGACATTGCCATCGACCCAAACCTGGTAAGCGCGCGCGACCTCTATGCGGCTTACGGTCTTTATCCCCAGGGCCTCGACATCCCTCAACAACCCCCAGTCGTATCCCCCGCCAAACCTATCTTTGACCTTTATCTCTACACGATACTCAGGCATCTGCGCAACACCTCCTGGTAGGCCCCGCCGACATCGCCCAAGTCGCGGCGAAAACGGTCTTTGTCCATCTTTTTTCCCGTGCCCTTTTCCCACAGCCGGCAGGTATCGGGCGAGATCTCGTCGGCAAGGATGACCCCGCCTTTGAAACGCCCGAACTCCAGCTTAAAGTCCACAAGGTCTAAATTGCGTTGGCCAAAGAAATCCCGCAAGATATCGTTGATGCGAAAGGACAAGGCGTCTATTTCCCTCATCTCCTCCCGGGTGGCTATCTTCAGGGCAAAGATATGATATTCGTTGAACAACGGGTCATGCAGGGCGTCGCTTTTGTAGTGGTATTCCAAAACCGGGCTCTCCAGGGCCACCCCTTCCTCTACCCCCAACATCCGGCTCATGCCGCCGGCAACGATATTGCGCATCGTAACCTCCACGGGGATAATCTCAACCCGCCGCACGAGCATACTGCGCTCGTCCAGGGCGCGGACAAAATGCGTAGGGACCCCCTGCTCGGCCAAGACCTCGAACAGGCAAGCGGATATCTTGTTATTACACACCCCCTTGGAGGCGATAACCCCGCGCTTGGTGGCATCGAAGGCCGTAGCATCGTCTTTGAAATACTGCAACAACAAATCCGCATCGTCGGTAGCATACAATATCTTGGCCTTGCCCTCATAAACCTTCTCTTTTCTTTTCATAATCCAATCTCCTGCTTATTAAAAAAATATCCGGGAAAGCATAATTCGGCAACGCAAACTCGATGAATCTCCCGACTGAGGAGAGATACGCAATCCGGAAATCCGAATAAAAGGATTGAGCCTTTCCAGGCGGTCGATAAACCCGATAATCGAGGCAAGGTTGCCCTCTAATTCTGCCTCTAAAGAAACCCGATTTAACTTCTTATCCGTTTTAACGGGCAATGGCTTAACCTGTTTCAGGGCCAGGCCCAGCTCCCCGGACGCATCGCGCACATCCCGAAACAATACGGAGGATATCTCTTCCGCGCCAAGGTCTCCCTCCAGGATATCCTTATGGGAATTATACAAAGAAAGTATATCTTCTTTTTTGTTCAACAGGCGCATATATCTGAATAACAATAATTCTTTTCTCGTTATCTCTTCTCCGATCTTCTTTATCATCTGCCCGGCCGGAGCAATCATAAAATTCGATAACAAGGCAAACAAGGCTATGCCGATTGTAACGCCCAGGACTGCCTTTTCCCGTCTAGTCAACGCCCTTGTTTTTATCTTCATTTTATTTTATCGCCCTTTGCTTCTTCCTCTCGAACTTATTGCCTCTTGCCGCGCCTTCTCCCCCGGAAAGACATTGCCGTAAATATAAAACTCTACCGCCTCAGGCCGATCTGCCCCCTCCAGCCGGGATACATATTTTATGTTTACCTCATCAACAAAAGGAAATGTCTCCAGGGATGATTTTGCCTGAAAGACATCGTTGATATTTTGGGCGTAGCCCTTCATGGAAAAATCCCCGTCTTCCCGGAAATCGAACATAGTCAACTTGGTATCCCCAGACAAAGAAGAAAACAAAGAATGCAGTATCCGCATAAAATAAACCCGTCCACCGAATTCGTTCTTTAACAGATCCAGCCTGTCTGCGAACCGGTCTAATGTTTTTGCCTCGGATCTGATTTCGGACAAACGTTGCCCTATGGCCTGCAAATAACAATAGCGGTCGTATATATATTTCCCCATAAAAATTCCTCCGAGCAAGATCAATTCCATAACCAGGAAGAAAACCCCCCATAATCTTTTGCGAGCGTTTATGCCCGCCCTTTTTTCTTTCAACGATTGGGGGGAAAAATCGAATTCGTGAGCCTCGCGGGGAAAAGCGCAGAGCCCCAAAACAGAGGCAAAGGAAAAATTGCCCTTGCGAAAACCATGTCTTCCGGCAACGGGGCCGATATAAAACCCCTGGGCATAATCCAGAAAATCTACATTTTCCGGCAGGATGTCCCGCAATATATCGGATTTATCAATTCCGGTAATAACAATCTTATCGAATCCCCGCGCCCCAAACTCTTTCCGAAAGATCTTCAGCGATTGCCTTACCCCCTCCATTAAGTCACCGTCGGAGACATAAGAAAATGCCCGGGAAAATACGATACCGTCTTTATTGGCCACCGACAAATCCAGGTAATACTTATCGATATCTACCAACACTGCCTCTTCTTTACAAAAACGACGAAACCAACGATTTAACCCCCAACTACTTAAAGTTATCCTTATGGGGGTTATTCCCATACGCACCAATAGCCCCAAAAAAAAATCTATCTTTTTGTTCTGAACGATAAATACGATCAGGCGAGACTTCCCCTGCCCGGACTCGATTACGGAAAAATCATAACTAACCTCGTTAAGAGGGTAGGGCACAACCTTTCCCAATTGAAAGGGAAGCATCTTTTTCAACTCCCGATTATCTTCCGAAGGAAGGTCAAGAAACCTAATCAGAAAGAACGCGCGCGACAAAGACAAAACCACATTCCTGCGCCCCGCAGAAGAAGCGCCGGAAAAGACGCTATCGATATCTGCCTGCTCTATCTGCCGCGAAAGGTCCAGGGCCCGCAAATATGCAACCGTCGTCTTTTTCTTTGTCGCCTTTGCCCGACAGGCCTTGAGCCACCGCTCGCCAATCTCCAAAACCACATATTCCATATCGAACTAACCCTGCCTCGCAGGCGGAATTATCCCCAACTGCGAGAAGGATTAAATAGCCGCTAATTTTCGTTCCAGTATAATATCTTCCCCGACCCCTTGGTTATTACGCAAACGATCTTTTTTTCTACCCCGCCCATCTCTCCGCGGGATGTAACGCGAAAGATCCTGGAGGTAGTCTTGAAATCTCTCGTTAGCCGCGCCGGCAGCGCATAACCCTCTTCCCCCCCGTAGTAACCGTCATCCTCGCTGCCGTCTATCATATCCCGCCCCAGCCTTACCCGCAGCGCATCTTCCCGCAGACTATCTTCTGCAATCAACGCCTTCAGGACATCCTCGCGGGCAGTATTTATGTTTATCCGGCTATCGCCCCAAACCGTAACCAGGGGTTGTATCTTTTTATAGTCATCGACAGATATATTCTTCACCAGCAACAACTCCTCGGGGACGCTGAAATTCATATTCTTGGCATTCTCCTTGTCTTCGCATCCGAATACACTGGGGCTGCGGGAAAGGATATCCCGGTCTATGTAATCGAACAGGCAATCGGCCTTTTCTTCCGCATCGTCCATATCTACCTGCCGAAACAAACCTACGGCGCGGCCGCGATTGATAATGTTTAAGTTTATGCGCGCCTCTTCGTCTTCGATAGACAAGGATATCCTCCCCTTCCCCGCGGGAGAGACAAAGCGCTCCTCTTTTTCGAAGGGCTGCGCCCAATCCTCCTGCTTGTGATCGACGGAAGTCTCATCGGCGCGCAAGATCTCGTTCGCTATCCTTATCCCGGACAGGGCCAAATAGAATGCCCGCGTCCGGTTTAACAAAAGGCGCGCCTTTTTCGTCCGGACAAATGTGCGAAACCCCAACCCTAAACAAAAAAGCGACATAAGGGCAAATATCCACAACGCAAACACGAGAAAAAACCCCCTTTTTTTAGCGGTAGATAAAGACATATTTGTCCCAAAACCTTGCCCTACCCCGTCCATCTTTATAGCCTATAGTTATCTTTAATCCGCGGGGAAAAATTCGGCCATCTTCCCACTCATCCTGCCAATCATTTTTTTCTTTCGAAAAATAAGAAATAGCGAATTTGTCCAGATTATTCAAAAGGCTTACGTTTACTATCTCTTTATCGTCTGC
>JBHHYQ010000059.1:0-6905 GCA_046757595.1 Candidatus Omnitrophota bacterium | reverse complement strand
TGGGACCGGCTCGTCCTTTTCGTCCGGGTACCCCGCGGGGCGCCCGTCCAGTGGATGGGCCGCGCGCCTTGCCTACGGGCAAAATTCTGGCTTCTAGATCGTACATTAGTAAGTCAAGGGTTAATAATATTTCTTAATACAATACAACAACACAAAAGGAGATTCTCCGGTGAAGATAGAAGAGTTGAACTTCGACGATAAGGGGTTGATTGCGACGGTAATTCAGGATTATAAGAGCGGGGATGTCTTGATGCTCGCCTATATGAACGCCCGGTCTTTGCGTCGGACCGTGGAGGGAGGCAAGACCTGTTTTTGGTCGCGTTCCCGGCAGAAGTTTTGGGTCAAAGGCGAGACCTCGGGGCATTTTCAGTATGTGAAAGAGATCTTTTATGACTGCGACGCCGATGCCCTGTTGATTAAGGTGGAGCAGGTAGGCCCGGCCTGTCATACAAACAACCGCAGTTGTTTTTACAGGACATTGGGGGCATAATTCGTCGCGCCTCGCGCGGAAACAAACTCAATAAACTAAAGTAACTCAACAAACTCAATGAACTCAAATGTATGACCTTTGTGTAATCGGTTCGGGATGGGGGGGGGTTAATGCCGCCTCCGAGGCGGTTAAGCATAATCTCTCCGTGTGTTTGGTGGAGCGGGGGGCCTTGGGCGGGACTTGTCTTAATTATGGTTGCATCCCCACAAAGGCCCTGGTGGCTTCGGTTGACCGCCTGAGCGCTGTGCGCAGCGCGGGGGATTTTGGCGTGGATGTCGGCCCGGCGAAGATTGACTTCGATAAGATACTGGCCCGTAAAAACACCGTGGTCGATCGCCTGCGCCAGGGCCTGGAATGGATCATCAAGACAAAAAAGATAGAACTGTTCAGGGGGAACGCCCGCCTCGTGGGCAAAAACGAGGTCGCTGTGGACGGGCGGGTGATAAAGGTCAAAAATATCGTTATCGCCAGCGGTTCCCGGCCGCGCAGCCTGCCGGACCTGAAATTCGACAACGAGCATATTATCTCCAGCCGCGACCTGCTGGAGCTGAGGGATGTCCCCCGCAGCCTGTTGATTATCGGAGGCGGGGTCATCGGTTGCGAGTTTGCCGGTATTTATGCGGAGTTGGGGACGAAGGTAACGATAGTAGAGGTCTTGGATAGGATACTGGCGGTGGGAGATAGCGAGGTCTCGCGCAAGATGCAGGCCGTATTCCGGAAAAAGGGGATAACGGTCTTGACCGGCAAGGGTTTCAAGGACTTGAATCTCGATGACTTCGATAAGGTGTTGTTGTCGGTGGGGCGGTCGGCTAACCTCGAGGGGTTGGGGTTGGATGCGGCCGGGGTGGCGGTTGACGGTAAGAGGATTGTCGTAGGCGAATACCTGCGCACCAATGTCTCCAACATCTATGCCGTGGGCGATTGCAACGGCGGGTATCAGCTGGCCCATATTGCCGCCTACGAGGGGCGGGTGGCCGTAGAAAATATCCTCGGGCGCAATAAGCCGGTGGATTTTACCTCCGTGCCCAATTGTATCTTTACCAGCCCGCCTATTGCCAGTGTGGGCCTGGATGAGGAACAGGCCCGGGAAAATGGCCGGGATATCCGCGTCTGCCGTTTTAACTTTTTGGGGTTGGGGATGGCTCATATAAAAGGCCATATCGAGGGGTTCGTAAAGTTGGTGGTCGACTCCGGCGATAATCGTATCCTGGGGGCGGTTATTTTTGGCGCAGGGGCCACGGAGATTATCTCTACCCTGGGCCTGGCGATAAAAAACCGGCTTACGGCTGCCCAGGTTTACGACACCATCTTTCCTCATCCTACCTTATCCGAGTCTATATCCGAGGCCGCGGGGAGCTATGCCCTTTGATTTCGGGATTTGCGACTTGGGGCTTATCGACTATCGTAAGGCATATGATATCCAGAGGGGTATCGTTGTCCGGATAAGCCAGGGCCGCGCGCGCAGCAAATTGTTGTTTTGCCGGCACAGGGATGTGTTTACCCTGGGCCGCGGGGCAAAGACAGGCAATATTTTGGCCTCTTCCCGATATCTGTCCGCAAAGGGGATTTCCGTTGTCCGCGTCGATAGGGGCGGGGATGTTACTTATCATGGCCCGGGGCAATTGACGGTTTATCCCATATTCGATCTCGGGCGTTGGGTAAAGGATATCCGGATTTTTTTGCGCGCCTTAGAGCAGGTGATTATTGGGGCATTGGGGCGGTTTGGGGTTTGCGGCTATACTATAGAAGGAAGGCGCGGGGTTTGGGTTGCCGGCAAAAAGATCGCCTCTATAGGCATTGCCGTGCGTCGCTGGATTACCTATCACGGCCTAAGCCTCAATGTGGGCAAAGACTTAAGATATTTTTCCCGGATTAATCCCTGTGGGATGCCGGGGGTAAAGATGATATCCCTGGAGGGTATTTTGGGGCGGGATGTGGGCATAAGCGAGGTCAGATCGGCGATGCAGGAAGAATTCAGAAGGCAATTTGCTGTTACGAGTTAAGTTGACATCTACGGTTGAACCGTAGATGTCAACTTAACTAAAAAGGGGGTTGATTCGATGCAGAATATAGTTTTGCCGGAGTTGGGCGAGGGTATAGAGAAGGCTACGATATCTTATTGGTATTTCGATACCGGCGCCCAGGTAAAAGAAGGTGAGGATATCGTGGAGATGGTTACGGACAAGGCGACATTCAATGTGCCTTCTTCGGCCTCGGGCAGGATAAAGGAGATATTCTTCCGCGAGGGAGAGGTGGTTAAGGTAGGGCAGGCCCTGGCCGCGCTGGAATAATCTTCTGTTTCTCCGACGGCAGCAAAAAAATAATGCGAAAATATTTGCCTAATCGCATTTGATGTGTTAAAATAGGGGTTATGTTTCGGAGACGACTCCTAAAATACAAAAAGCCTGCAGCCTGAAACCTGAAACCTGCAGCATATTATTATGAAAGAAATCCGTATCCACGCCCGCGCCGGCCAGGGGGCGATAACCACGGCCACTGTTTTGGGGCAGGCCTATTTTTTGGGCGGTAATTTTGCCTATGCCTTTCCGCATTTTGGCGCGGCGCGAATGGGCGCGCCGATGAACGCCTTTGTGCGCGTGGACACCCGTCCCATACGGCTACGTTCCCAGGTTACCCATCCGGACTACTTAATCGTCGTCGACCCGACCCTGATGCGCGGGTTCGATTGTTATGCCGGTTTTTCCTCAGAGGGCATTGCCGTGATTAACAGCCGGCCGGGGCTGGATATTCCGCAGCCCGATAGCGGGCAGAAACTATATGCCCTGCCGGCCGACGAGATCGCCCTAAAGATTATCGGCCGTCCTTTAGGCAACACAGTTTTATTGGGCGCCTATGCCGCGGCCACAGGAGAGATTGCCCTTAAGGATCTGGAACAGGCCGTAGAGAAAAGATTTCCCTCCAAGATCGCCAAGCTGAATATCCAGGCGGTGAGGGAGGGATATAATAGGCTAAAGAGCGAAAAGCGAAAAGCGAAAATGTAAAATTTCAAAACAGATTCAAAAGAGGCAAATTTTAAATTTTACACTTTAGTTTTACGCTTTTCGTTTTGAATTTTTCATTGCTGTGACTTGTAACTATTATGTCCTACATCGGAATAGCAAAACCCGGTTCGGGGAGAGAGAATAAGACCGGTTCCTGGCGTACGGAGGTTCGGCCTAAGTTCCTGCAAAAGAACTGCATTGCCTGCCGGATGTGTTTGCTTATTTGCCCCGAGGGATGTATCACCGGCAGGGAAAAGAATAGCTTTATCTGCGATTACGACTATTGCAAGGGCTGCGGTAACTGCGCCGTAATCTGCCCCAAGGCAGATATCGAGATGGTGAGGAATTGATATCATGCCGAGTATAAAAGAAGAGGCGATTAAGGCAATATCGAAATTACCGGGATCTGCAGATATCGATGATATTATGTATAGACTCTATGTAATTGACAGGGTAAAAAAAGGGCAGGAGGCTATTCGTAATGGCAGGTTTATTTCCCCTGAAAAACTAAAGGCAGAGATAAAGTTATGGTAATTTGGTCTCTTTCGGCAGAGGACGGAGAATAAAAAGTGCGAAGAGAGTTATTGTTGCGTCGGGAATTGGAAAGAGACACGCAGATCCTGAAAGACAACTACGGCCCGGAAAAGATTATTTTATTTGGTTCATTGGCCAGCGGTAATATAAAGGAATGGTCGGACCTGGATCTTGTTGTCGTGAAGCAGACCGATAAGCCTTTTTTGGATCGCCTGAAAGATATCTTTCTTCTTCTGAAACCGCAGATCGGAATAGATGTATTGGTCTATACCCCTGTTGAATTCGAAGAGATGAAAAAAAGACCCTTTTTCCAAAAGGAGATTTTGGAAAAAGGTAATGTAATTTATGACAGAGACAAAGGCCTGGATTGTTCTGGCTTGCGAGGATTTAAGGCAATGATAGATACGTTGTCAAATTAACAGATGAAACAATTTATCGAGGGTTCACGGGCAGTGGCGGAGGCGGTGAGGTTGTGTCGGCCCGGGGTTATCTCGGCCTATCCGATTACGCCCCAGACGCACATCGTAGAGGGCCTGGCCAAGATGATTGCCGGGGGCCGCCTTAAGGCCGAGTTCGTCAATGTGGAGAGCGAACATTCCGCGGCCTCCGTGGTCTTAGGGTCTGTGGCCTGCGGCGTGCGTTCGTTTACCGCGACCAGTTCCCAGGGGTTTTTGTTGATGGTCGAGGTGTTGTTCAATATCGCCGGGATGCGCCTGCCCCTGGTGATGACCTGCGCCAATCGTTCCGTATCCGCCCCCCTGAATATCTGGAACGATCAGCAGGATTCGATGACGGCCCGAGACAGCGGCTGGATACAGGTCTATGCGGAGAATAACCAGGAGGCCTTAGACCTGCACATTCAGGCCTATCGCTTAAGCGAAGATAAGAATATCTATCTGCCGGTGATGGTCTGTATGGACGGGTTTATCTTAACCCACGGCAGCGAGGTGGTGGATGTCCCTTCTACCGAAGATGTGGATAGGTTTTTGCCCGGCTTTGTCCTGGAGGAAAGGCTGGATGTAGAAAATCCCCGAACATTGGGGGCGTTTGCCGACCCGGATTATTACACCGAAGCCAGGTATGCCATGCAGCAGGCTCAGGAACAGGCGCGGGAGATAATACCTCAGGTCGGAAAAGAGTTCCGGGAGATATTCGGCCGTTCGGGGATTGGCCTGGTCCAAGGGTATAAGCTGGAGGGGGCGGAAAGGGCCTTAGTGGCGATGGGTTCTGTCTGCGGCACGATTAAAGAGGTCGTGGATGAACTGCGGGAAAAAGGCGAGAAGGTCGGCCTGCTTAAGATAATAACCTACCGTCCTTTCCCCAAACAGGCAATATCCCGGGCGTTACAAGGGATCAAATCCGTGGGCGTGGTAGAAAAGGCGATTTCTTTAGGCTATAACGGCCCGTTGTTTACGGACATAAAGGCAGCTAGGCAATACGCAATTAGCGGTTTCGTCCTGGGACTGGGCGGCCGCGATACCACCCCCCAGACGATAAAACGGGCGTTCGATTTGCTGGGCAGAGGGCAGAGGGATTGCGAATTTGTGGACATTAAGAATCAGAGAACAGAGGGCTGAAGTCAGAGGGCAGAAGGCAAGATAAAATGGAAAGTTAACCAGTTAATGAGACAAAAACCGACAATGTCACTTTTTGTCTCATTAAAACGCATACGCAATACGAACAACAAACTCAATAAACTCAATAAACTCAATGAACTCAAAAGGATTTACATCCGGCCATACGGCCTGCGCCGGTTGCGGGCAGGCAATGGGGGCGCGGCTGGTCATCGAGGCCGCGGGCAAGAATACGATTGTCGCCAATAACACCGGCTGCCTGGAGGTGTTTTCTACCAAGTATCCCCAGTCTTGTTGGGGTGTGCCCTGGATACACTCTTTGTTCGAGAACGCCGCGGCCGTAGGTTCGGGTATCGATGCGGCGTTAAGATATTTAGGCAAAAAAGAAGCCGTGAATGTTATTGTCCAGGCCGGGGACGGAGGCACGGCGGATATTGGCCTGCAGGCCCTGTCCGGGATGTGGGAACGGGGGCATAATATTTTATCGGTTTGTTACGACAATGAGGCCTATGAGAATACCGGGGTTCAACGTAGCGGGTTGACCCCTTTGTATGCCAACACTACCACTTCTCCGCCGGGAAGCCATCTTGTTTTGGGCAATCTTCGCCCCAAAAAGCCGATGCCGGAGATTGCCTTGGCTCATGGCCTGCCTTATGTGGCCACAAGTTCCGTGGCCTGGCCTTTGGATGTGCAGAAAAAGGTAAAGAAGGCCCTGGCGGTAAAAGGGCCAAAGTATATCCAGATACATGTCCCCTGTCCTTTGGGCTGGCGGCATCCGCCGGCAAAGACCTTAGAGGTTGCCCGTTTGGCCGTAGATACCGGATTGTATCCTTTGATAGAGTACGAGCAGGGCAAGCTGGCCAGCGCCCGCAAGATAACCAAGCCCAAACCCGTGGAAGAATACCTGAAACTACAGGGAAGATTTAAACATCTATTGGCCCGGCCGGAGGCGATTAAGTTGATACAGGATATTGCGAATGAGAATATGGAGAAATATGGGTTGAAATAAGGAGGAGAAAAATGGCTAAGGTAACCATTGATAAAGAGACTTGTGTGGGATGTGGGTTGTGCGAGCAAAACTGCGCCGATGTATTCGAGGTAAAAGACGATAGCCTGGCCTATGTCAAGACCCCGGATTGCTCTTCTTGTAATCTTTCGGAGGTGGCGGAGCAGTGCCCGGTCTCGGCGATAAAGATTGAGGGGTAAGGGCCGGGGCCGGCCGCGGGCTAAAATAATGTTACAAAACTGACAATGTCACTTTTGTAACATTATTTTAGGCAAAAGACGGCTTATAAATGTCTCATT
>JBHHYQ010000058.1:0-7013 GCA_046757595.1 Candidatus Omnitrophota bacterium | reverse complement strand
CATTCTCCGCTTTCATGGAGAATGACAGGGTAAAAAAGAACAACAAAGCAGAAGATGTATAGAAACTAACGCAACGACGCATTATGTATTGACAATGACAATATTATAGGATAAAATATATCTATCGTTGATCTGCGCCCGGGTAAAAATAACTTATCTGCTGCCTTCGGGAGGTACATTATGGCTGAATGGTTGGGAATAAACAAAAGAGCGCGACGTTGCTATGGTTTTGATGAGATTGCCCTGGTCCCGGGGATGGTTACTCGTCCGCCCCAGGAAGTAGATATCCATTTCGATATCGGCGGGAAAAGATATCGTGTCCCTATATTGGCTGCGGCTATGGACGGGGTCGTGGATGTGCGTTTTGCCGTGGAGATGGGGCGACTGGGGGGATTGGCTGTTTTAAACTTAGACGGCATTCAGACCCGCTACGAAAATCCGGACGAGATCTTAACCGACATTGCCGGGGCAGATACGGAAAAGGCGACTCAGTTGGTTCAGGAGATATATCTCGAACCGGTGAAAGAAAAGCTGGTAAGTAAACGTATCTCCGAAATCAAGGGCAAAAACGCTCCGGCGATAGTTAGCTGTATTCCGGCCAATGCCCAAAAATTTGCTCCTCTGGCCAAAGATGCCGATGTGGATATATTTATCGTCCAGTCTACGGTAACTACGACCCGGCATATCTGCCGGGAATACAAGGCCCTGAATTTATCGCAATTCTGCAAATCGTTCGATTTTCCCATAATTATCGGGAATTGTGTTACTTATGAGGTTACATTGGAATTGTTGGACACGGGGTGCGCCGGGTTGCTTATTGGTATCGGCCCGGGGGCGGCCTGTACGACCAGAGGGGTCTTGGGTATCGGCGTGCCGCAGGTGACAGCGACCATAGATGCCGCGGCGGCGCGAGATTTTTATTATAAACGCACGGGAAGGTATATTCCCATAATTACCGACGGAGGGATGCGTATCGGCGGAGAAATTTGCAAGGCCTTTGCCTGCGGAGCGGATGCGGTAATGGTCGGTTCGGCATTTGCCAAGGCGCAAGAGGCCCCGGGGCGAGGTTATCATTGGGGCATGGCCACATCTAACGTCAACCTGCCGCGGGGGACGCGCATCTATGTCGGGACCAGCGGTAAATTAGAAGAGATACTCTTCGGCCCGGCCAAAACCGACGACGGGTCGCAGAATTTAATGGGCGCCTTGGCCACATCCATGGGTTCGTTGGGGGCAGAAGACATCCGTCGGATGCACGATGTAGAGATTATTATCGCCCCCTCGATACAGACCGAGGGAAAGATATTTCAGGCCGTGCAAAAGGTAGGTATGGGGAAGTAAATTTTTGCTTTGTGAAAATTTAACTATTATGTCCAAGCCGATATTGATTCTGGATTTTGGTTCGCAATATACTCAGCTGATCGCCCGACGGGTGCGGGAGAATAATGTATTTAGTTCGATCGCCCCTTTCGATATCAGCGCCGAAGGAGTAAAAAAGATCTCTCCCGCGGGGATAATTATGTCTGGGGGGCCGGCTAAGGCCTACGGAAAAAGTTCCCCCCGCGCAGATAGAGATATTTACAAAATGGGCATCCCGATATTGGGGATTTGTTACGGGATGCAGGCGATTGCGCAGGCCCTGGGGGGCAAAGTAACAAATACTCAACGTAGGGAATATGGCAGCGCGGAATTATTCGTCGATGACTACAAAGATTTGTTTCTTGAGATCCCGGCGAATATCACCTGTTGGATGAGTCACGGAGATTATATCGATAAACTCCCCCGGGGATTCTCGGCCATTGCCCACACCTTCAATACCCCGTTGGCGGCAATCGCAGACAGACGGAGAAAGATTTACGGCCTGCAGTTTCACCCCGAGGTTGCTCATACCCAAAAGGGCAGCCAGATTATTTCCAATTTTTTATTCCGGGTTTGTAAATGCCATTCTAATTGGCAGATGAGCTCTTTTATCGGACAGGCCCTGGCCGATATCAAAAAAACCGTAGGGCGGAGCAAGGTCGTATGCGGCCTGTCTGGGGGGGTGGATTCTTCCGTAACGGCATTATTGATGCATAAGGCAATCGGCAGTCGCCTGCGTTGCATCTTTATCGATAACGGCCTATTGCGCAAGAACGAACCGGATTATGTGCGTAAGACTTTTAGGAGGCAGTTCAAAATAAACCTGGATTGTGTATGCGCAAAAAAGAGGTTTTTGAATAAGCTCAAAGGGGTAATTGACCCGGAGCAAAAACGAAAGATCGTTGGCAATGAATTCGTTAATGTTTTCGAAGAGGAGGCAGCCAAATTTAAGGGGGTAAAATTTCTTGCCCAGGGGACGCTTTATCCGGATGTAATCGAATCGACGCCGGCATTTGGCGGCCCTACGGCTAAGATAAAGACCCACCATAATGTAGGCGGCCTGCCTCTTAATATGAAGTTAAAGTTAATCGAACCCCTGAGAGAGTTATTCAAAGACGAGGTGCGGGAACTGGGGCGCCAATTGGGCCTGCCGGAAAATATCGTAATGCGCCAGCCTTTCCCCGGCCCGGGGCTGAGCGTGCGGGTTATCGGCGTGGTTACGGAAAAACGACTGGAGATATTAAGGCAGGCCGATGATAGGTTGCTTACGGAACTGAAAAAATCGCCCGTTTATTCCGAGATTTGGCAATCCTTTGCCGTGCTCTTGCCGGTTAAAACCGTAGGGGTAATGGGCGATGAGCGAAGCTACGAAAATGTCGTGGCCATACGTTGCGTGGTAAGCAGTGATGGAATGACTGCCGGCTGGGCCAGGATCCCCTACGATGTTTTGGCCCGAATATCCAATAAAATTATCAACGAGGTGAAGGGCATAAACCGCGTTACCTACGATATAAGCTCTAAGCCTCCGGCGACAATCGAATGGGAATAGCAAAAGATAGATACGCAGCGCGCCCTATCGGGTAAAATAAATGTATATCTCGCCAGCAAAACTTGTTCCCTGCGCCTTCCCACCGCTGCATGGAATCTTTATATTTTGCGACAAATAAGATATTCTGTATCCATGATGTTACTATAGATCTATTAATCCCTGATTTACTGATGAGGCTTTATCCGTAATGAATAGCGCTCATAAGCCGTATTTTCGGGATTGAGGACAACCTTTCGTATTTAAGTAGTTTCCCCTGAAAAAATCATGATAGACGCAATATGCAGCGCCCGAATAAAATTTCAACCGTAATATATTGCGATTTTAATTCTTTTTTCAGGGGGCACTAATTAGGTCGCGCGTTATAAACGGAAAGGCAGATATGCCTGAGCATAATTTAGTTCTTAAGACAATCGTAGTTGGGCAGCTGTCGGCGAATTGTTATGTCTTGGGCCATAAGCCGAGCGGACGGGCGTTTATCGTCGACCCGGGGGCAGAGGCGGGTAAGATTAAAGGTTATCTGCGCGATAAGCGCCTGCAGGCGGAGTTTGTCTTGCATACCCACGGGCATATCGATCATATCGGCGCGGACAAAGAATTAGGCCTTCCTGTATATATTCACCGCGAGGATAAGGATTGCCTGTTCGACGCCCGGGCCAATCTTTCTGGGTTTATGGGCAGTCCGTTTAGTTTGTCTAAAACAGTGGCAAATATTTTAGAGGACAATCAGGAGATTGAGTTCGTTGGTTTGAGGTTGAAGATTATCCATACCCCCGGGCATTCCCCTGGGGGGATATGCATACTTTTGGGCAATATGTTATTTAGCGGAGATACATTGTTTGCCGCGGGCATTGGCCGTACGGATCTTGCCGGCGGTTCCCGCAGTCGGTTGATTAATTCAATTAAGCAGCGGTTATTTTGCCTGGACGAACACACAGTGGTTTATCCTGGCCATGGCCCGGCAACGACCATTGCCCGGGAGAAACGGGAGAATCCCTATCTTACATTATAGTTTACCTTTTAGGCGACGCCTAAAAGGTAAACTATAATCAGTGCTTTGTTGAATTTCAGGTCGAAATTATACTTAACTCTTTGAGACATAAGCACTTAAGCGTTGTAAAATATCAAGCATAATTGGAGATAATGCTTAACCGCATGAACTACAATGGGTTAACGTCGATTTTTGACGAATTTTAACAAAGTACTGCTATAATGTAAGATAGGGATGAGATGGGCGTATGGAGGGGTTGATAGAGGCTTTTCTGAATTATATTTCCGTGGAGCGGGGGCTGAGCAATAATACTATTTCTGCCTATCGCCGCGACCTAGATAAATACGCCGCCTATTTAAGACAACGCAAGATATCCTCTTTCGGGGATGCCCGGAGCGATGACATCTCCGATTTTATGTTTGTTCGCAAGGATGCCGGAATAACCCCGTCTTCTATCTCGCGCGGTCTGGTGGCGATAAAGACATTTTATCGCTTTCTTTTGCGGGAGAGGATTTTGTTGGATGATCCTACGGCAGTGATGGATGCCCCGAAGATGTGGAAGCGGATACCGGAGGTAATGTCTCTTAAGGAGGTGGAGGCGTTGATGCTCGCCCCGGACTTAAAAGATGCCCAGGGTATCCGCGATCGGGCGATATTGGAGATGCTTTATGCTACGGGTATGCGCGCCTCGGAGGTGGTTAACCTCAGAATTGAGGATGTAAATTTGGAGGTTGGGTTTGTTCGTTGTTTTGGAAAAGGGAGGAAGGAACGTATCGTTCCTATTGGGAAAAAGTCCGAACAGTCTTTGTTGCATTACTTAAGCAATGCGCGTCCGACATTGGAGAGGCCCGGGGCCGGTTCCTATGTGTTCCTTACTCGCTTGGGCAAGAGGATGTCGCGGCAATATCTTTGGAAGATTATTGTTCGTTATGCCCGTAAGGCTGAAATAAAACGGGCTGTTAAGCCGCATACCCTGCGGCATTCCTTTGCTACCCACTTGTTGGAACGGGGGGCGGATTTGCGCAGCGTTCAGGAGATGCTCGGGCATAGCGATATCTCTACGACGCAGATATACACGCATATCCATAAGGATCGCCTCAAGTCCATACACCGGAGGTTTCATCCTCGCCCGTAGGGGAGAGCGATTATCTATCTTATCATTTTCATTGAGCCGAAGGATTTTTCTTGACAATCTCCGAAGAGGGAGGTATAATACAAACAGTTTCGATTATTCTGGTTCGCCAAGAAGCTTGGCGAGGTTTGCGAAAAATATCCCACTGGGAGATTTTTCTTGACAAAAATCCGTTTGTATCAGGACAATCGAAAATTGACGGGGAATCATTCGCCACTGGCGGCCCGAAGATTTCGTCGGGATTTTTGGCGGAGAAATTTCCTAATGCGTCGATTGCGGTAAAATTTTGATTTTCTATCGCTTTCTCGCGAAATATCCTGTTATCGACCTTTGTATTATCAAAAGCAAAAGACAAAATAATAACATTGTAATTTTACAGCCTTTTTTATATGTTATCCGACATCGAAATTGCCCAAAGAGCAAAATTAAAACCAATAGAGGAAATAGCCGCGGGACTGGGAATTGGTTCGGACAATCTTGAACCATACGGAAAATACAAGGCCAAGGTCCTGCCCACGGCTGTTAAAGACAGCGCCCAAAAAGGCAAGTATATCCTCGTCTCGGCAATCACCCCTACCCCGTTGGGAGAAGGCAAGACCGTTACCACCGTGGGGCTGTCTATGGCCCTAAACCGCCGGGGCAAAAAGGCGGTCACCTGTATCCGCCAGCCGTCATTGGGCCCGGTGTTCGGGATAAAGGGCGGGGCCGCCGGAGGGGGATATTCCCAAGTCGTGCCCATGGAGGAGTTCAACCTCCATCTTACCGGCGATGTCCACGCCGTGGGCCTGGCCCATAACCTCTGCGCGGCATTTCTGGACAACGTCTTATTCCGCGGGAAACTGGATATCGACCCGCAAAGGATATTCTGGCGCCGGGTGGTAGATGTCTCGGACCGAAGCCTGCGCCGCATAACTATCGGCGTAGGCGAAAAACAACCCTATCCCCGCGAGAGCGGTTTCGACATCACCGTGGCCAGCGAGATAATGGCCATCCTTGCTTTGGCCCGGGACATCAAAGACCTGCGCCAGCGCCTGGGACGAATTGCCCTGGCCCAGGACAAACAGGGAAAATACATCACCCCGCAAGACCTCAGGGTGGCCGGGTCAATGGCGGCCTTGCTTAAAGACGCGATACACCCTACCCTGATGCAGACGCTGGACAACACCCCCTGCCTTGTCCATGCCGGGCCGTTTGCCAATATCGCCCACGGCAACAGCTCGATTATCGCCGATAAACTGGCGCTTAGCCTTGCCGATTTCGTGGTCACCGAGGCCGGGTTCGGGGCAGACTGCGGCGCGGAAAAGTTCTTTGACATAAAATGCCGCGTCTCCGGCCTTAAGCCGGACGCCGTGGTCTTAGTCTGCACGGTGCGGGCGCTGAAGATGCACTCGGGAAGGTTTAGGATAAAACCGGGGCGGCCGTTGGACCAAGGCCTGTTGCGCGAAGACCTTACAGCGATAAAAGAAGGCGCGGGAAACCTGGAAAAACAAATAGAAAACATTCGCCTCTTCGGCCTGCCGGTGGTTGTTGCCGTCAATCGTTTCCCGGCCGACACGGATAAAGAGATAGGGCTAATCCAAAACATCTCCCGGGAGGCCGGGGCCGAGGCTGCCGTAGTCAGCGAGCTGTTTGCCCGGGGGGCAAAAGGCGGCGAAGACCTGGCAGAAAAGATCTGCCAGGCCGCGGACAAAGAAAATAATTTCCGCCTTCTTTACCCCGACGCGGCGCCGATAAAAGAAAAGATGCGCGCAATCGCCCAAAAGGTCTACGGGGCAAAAGACATCGACATATCCCCGGCGGCAGAACGACAGATAAAAGAATTTACCTCTGCCGGCTACGACAGGCTTCCCATATGTATGGCCAAGACGCATCTGTCGCTTTCCCACGACCCGGAACTAAAAGGACGGCCGCGGGGTTTTGTCGTGCCGATAAAGGAAATAAAGCTGTCGGCCGGGGCCGGGTTTTTATATGCATTGTTGGGTGAT
>JBHHYQ010000057.1:0-7022 GCA_046757595.1 Candidatus Omnitrophota bacterium | reverse complement strand
GCAGGGATTTCCCGTCAGAAAAACATTTTCTGACGGCTGGGACATTGATTTGGACAGATATGATTTTGACTAAAATTTAATCGGTCCACGGCAAAATAACAGATATGAAGGGCTATTTTTTTATTTGACTTCTGTCGCAATATGAGTTACAATTCACCTAGTAAGTCAAAGGGTAATAATATTCGGGTTGCGAATAATTTAGCCGATAATTTACTACAATAAGGAAAAATAATGCATGTTTGCGCTAACAAGACAGAGATAGATTTGAAAGATAAAAGGCCGCTTATTTTGGTTGGAGGGACGAATGTCGGTAAGTCGGTTATTTTCGGCCTGCTTACCAGCCAGTATGTTACCGTCTCCAATTACCCCGGAACAACGGTGGAGGTGGCCAGCGCTGTTTCCGGATTTGGGAGACATAAGTATCTTGTTTTGGATACTCCGGGAATAAATAGCCTTGTTCCTTATTCCGAAGACGAAAATGTAACCCGCGATATTATTTTTAGGTATCCCGATAAGATTATTCTCCATATTTTCGATACGAAAAATTTTGCTAATAATTTGATGTTTACGCTGCAACTTATCGAGACGGGGGCGCCTTTGGTTGTCGCCCTGAATATGTTCGATGAGGCCGGGGATCGCGGTATTAATGTCGATGTCGCGGCATTGGCCGGGGAGTTGGGATTGGGGGTAGTGGCTACGGTGGCCGTAGAAAAACGGGGGATGCGTAGTTTGCTGGATGAGATACCCCGGGCGCGCCCCTCCGGGCTTAGGGTTGATTATGGAGAAAATATAGAGCAGGGTTTGGGCGAAATTTGCCGTCTTCTGCCGGACATCCCTGTGTCTAAAAGGCTGGCCGGGATTTTGCTTTTGTCTGAAGATAAAACCTTCGGCGATTATCTTGTCGGTTGCGGGGCAGGCAGGGATGTTTTGGATAAAATCGGGGATGTGATAGGTAGAACTCAGGAACATTTTGCCCGGCCTTTGCCGGCAGTAATTATTGCTCATCGGCACAGGATTGCCCGGGAAATATTTGGCCGGGTCTGTCGTATGAGTCGGGATAGTTCCTTGCGGCGATCCCGCCGCGGCCCTATCCCGCGTTCGCGGGGTTCTCGGCGGCAGTTGTTTTTGGATGGGGTGGGGCGGTTGATGGTTTCTCCCCTGTGGGGCCTGCTTATTGCCGCGGGGGCAATGTATTTGGTTTATTTGTTCGTGGGGCAGTTTGGTGCAGGCGTCCTGGTTGACTTTATCGAAAAGAGGTTTTTCCAGCAATGGTTTAATCCTGGGTTTGCCTATGTTTTGGATTTTCTTTCCACGCCTGTTTTTTTGCGCGATCTTTTGGTCGGGGAATACGGCCTGGTAACAATGGCCGTAACCTATTCCTTTGCGATTATCCTGCCAATTGTTACGACGTTTTTTATTGCCTTTGGGATATTGGAGGATACCGGCTATTTGCCTCGTTTGGCTGCGGTGGTTAATAGGATGTTTAAGATTGTCGGTCTGCACGGCAAGGCGGTGTTGCCGTTTGTCCTGGGCTTAGGCTGCGGGACGATGGCCGTGCTTACTACACGCATTCTGGAGACAAAGAAAGAACGTTTGTTGGCGATCTTGCTTTTGGCTCTGGTTATACCCTGTTCGGCGCAATTAGGAGTTATTCTGGGGATGCTTAGCTTTATCTCGGGGAAGATGGTTTTGATTTGGCTGATGATACTTTTATTTATTCTTGCCGCCGTGGGTTTTTGCGCGGCGCGGATAATCCCTGGTGAGGTGTCGGACTTTATGATTGAGCTTCCTCCGGTGCGCCTGCCGCAGTTGTCCAATATCCTGATCAAGGTGCGGGCGCGGCTGTTTTGGTACCTGAAAGAGGCCGTGCCGCTGTTTGTCTTGGGGACATTGTTGCTTTTTGTCCTGGATAAGACGAATCTGCTGTTGCGGGTGGAGGAGTTCTTTTCTCCGATAGTGGTAAATTTTCTCGGACTGCCGCAAAAGGCTACGCAGGCGTTTATCATCGGGTTTTTAAGGCGGGATTACGGCGCCGCGGGGTTATATGCCCTGCAGCAAAAGGGACTGCTTACCAATATCCAGGCCTTGGTGAGTATCTTGACAATAACCCTGTTCGTTCCCTGCGTCGCCCAGTTTTTCGTGATTATCAAAGAACAGGGGTTGAAGCGGGCATTGCTTATTTCGGCATTCGTGATGGCCTTTGCCGTTATTGTCGGAGGGGCGGTCAATTTTTTCTTTCGATGTTTAACCTAAGTCGCGCATTATAAATGGACAAAGAATGTCGATATCCCGAAAACAAAACCGCGATTTATATTTATGCTTGAAAAATATCCCGGATCTGGATTATAATCTGTTTGTTCGGTAATGCAAAGGTCAATAATTTAGGGTGATAGATTTAGGGCTCAGTCAATACATCGTTACCCCAGAGGGGGGGGAAATGCCTATCTTACCATTTCCATGCAGATCCTAAATTTTGCTTGTATATTTTCCAGAGATATGATAGAATTTAAAGAGTGTTGCAAGGCGCGGGAGAAGATGCGCGGTTGATTGAAAATATGGCGCTGAAGAAAAAGACTGTTTTGGTTACCGGGGGGGCGGGATTTATCGGCTCGCATCTTTGCCACCGGCTGCTCGCCGATGGCTATAGGGTGATATGCCTGGATAACCTGCTTACCGGCCGCAAGAGGAATATCGCGGGTTTGTGCCGGGACAGAAACTTTCGTTTTATCCGGCACAACATCTGTCAGCGGTTTTGCCTGCGCGGCAACATAGATTATATCCTGCATTTTGCCTCGCCAGCCTCGCCCGTGGATTACCTTAATTATCCCATACCCACGCTTAAGGTTGGGGCATTGGGCACGCACAATGCCTTGGGCCTGGCCAAAGAAAAGGGGTCCGTCTTTTTGCTGGCTTCGACATCCGAGGTTTACGGCGACCCTTTGGTGCATCCTCAATCCGAGGCCTATTGGGGCAATGTCAATTGCATCGGCCCGCGCGGGGTCTATGACGAGGCAAAACGTTTTGCCGAAGCGATTACTACGGCCTATCACCGTCGGCATAACATCGACACCAAAATCGTGCGTATCTTCAACACCTACGGAGAGAGAATGCGCAAAAACGACGGCCGGGCCATTCCCAATTTTATCAGCCAGGCCCTGGCCGGCGAGGACATTACCGTATATGGCCGGGGGAGGCAAACCCGCAGTTTCTGCTATATCACAGATTTGGTAGAGGGCATCGTCCGCCTGTTGCATTCCGGGGTTAACCAGCCGGTAAACCTGGGTAACCCCGCAGAGTGGACTATCCTGCAGCTGGCGCGCAAGATTGTTCGGTTGACCGGCAGCAGGAGCCGCATCGTATTTAGGCCCTTGCCCCAGGACGACCCTAAGGTGCGTTGTCCGGACATAACCCTGGCCCAAAAGAAGATGAACCGTTGGCAGCCCAGAGTCGGCCTGGATGAGGGCCTATCCAAAACCATAGCCTATTTTTCTGCGGAAGTGCGCCGTGGCATTAGTTTCTGCGCATCCTCTACTTTGTCATTTTCCGCGAAAGCGGAGAATCCAGGACAAAATTCCCTGGATTGCCCGAGCAAATCGGGCAATGACAGATAATAGGGGATTACTCATAATTTATGTGACAGCGAGCTAATCTTTGGGGCCGCATTGCCAATAGACAAAGGAGGAATGAAAGATTGGGGTCGAAAGTAAAACAACGGATAAAACGTATTATGGATATCGTCTTGGCGCTGGCGGGGATTATTGTTTTTGGGCCGCTGCTTGTTGTCGTGGCGATAGCCATTAAATTGACTTCTTCGGGGCCGGCATTATTCAGACAGGAAAGGTGTGGATTGAACGGTAAGAAATTCATCCTTTATAAATTCCGTACCATGGTCGATGGCGCCGAGAATAAATTGTCGGATTTGCTTAAGCATAACGAAATGGATGGCCCGGTATTCAAGATGAGGAATGACCCGCGAATTGCCCCTTTGGGCAATATCCTTCGGCGGTTTAGTATCGATGAATTTCCCCAGCTATGGAATGTGCTTAAGGGGCAGATGAGCCTGGTTGGTCCGCGCCCGCCACTGCCTAAAGAGGTGGTTCAGTATGACGAGCGGCATATGCGCAGATTATCGGTCAAACCGGGGATTACCTGCCTTTGGCAGGTGCGCGGACGCAACGAAATAGTAATCTTCGACAGGTGGATAGACCTGGATTTGGAATATATCGATAATTGGTCGCTTAAGCTGGATATGAAAATTTTGCTTAATACGATACCTGCGGTGTTGTCCGGCAATGGGGCGAGATAAAATAAAATCCGTTAATACGATGGATGACTATAAGCGTTAAACTGTTAGAGAATTGAAGTGTTAAGTTAAGGATATTGTTTTGTTTCAGGACCTTTTTAACTTTTTAGCTCTTTGATGATGTTTGGGGAACCATCCGTTTCGGAAAGGCCAGAGAATCTTGGAGACCGTGTCATTCTCGCATGCTATCCCAATGTCATTCCTGCATGCTTTTAGCGGGAATCTATGGTTCTGGATGTCCGATTGAAACATTCGGATATGACATTGGGTAACGGATGTTCGATTAAAGCATTCGGGACATGACACGGCTCAAACAAAATATATAGAGCGTGGAAATAGAATTGAACAAAACTTTCCGCCAAAAGGCGTGGCGGATGGTGCCTATAACAAGATTCTAACAGTGCTCTGTCACATTAGTTTCTGGTAGGGATTGCTTCGTCGCTGTCGCTCCTCGTAATGACGAAAAAAAGAGTTCATTGCGAGCGAAGCGAAGCAATCCCTACCAGAAACTAATGTGACAGAACAATAGTAAAAGGTTGATAGAGATCGGAAACGAAACAAACTTTGACATCTTGACATTTGCAAGGGGGGCAGGAATGAGAAGAACAGCTTTTATCCTGTTGGGATTATTTTTGATTTTGCTAATGGCCTCGCCTGGATTCGGCGGGGAGGCGCGGCAGAGAGAGGCAGCGCTGGAGGATGCGCGGCAAAATGAATATAACGTTGGGATAGATGACGTCTTGGAGATAAGCATACTTCAACCGGAAAAATTGTCCAATGTCGTCACTGTTGCCCCGGATGGAACAATATCTTTTCCCTATGTGGGGAATATTTATGTTCGGGGTTTTACCCTTAAGGACATTCGGGAAAAGATACGATCGGAGTTGTCTCGGGGGTATATGAAATATCCGGTGGTCTCGGTGTCGTTGCGTCAGTCGCGCAGCAGAAAGTTTTTCGTTTATGGCGAGGTGGTCCATCCGGGGGCATATCCTATCGAAGAAGACACTACGGTATTAAGGGCGATATCTAGCGCCGGAGGTTTTACTAAATATGGTTCATCCAGCCGGGTAAAGATATTGCGGAGCAAAAATGGCGGCCCGGGATATGATTTAATTAAAGTAAATGTCAGGGCAATTATGCAGGGAAAGGCCGAAGAGGATGTTATTCTTAGGGCCGATGATATAGTTGTTGTTTCGGAAGGGGCGTTTTGACCGTAGACAGGAGCAAAGAGAAGATGTTGGATATAAAGCTGGCTATATTCGATTTAGACGGGACATTAATCGATGCCTATCGGGCGATTACGGAAAGTTGCAATTATACCCTGCGTAGGTTGGGGTTACCGCGGAGTTCGGACGCGGAAATTATAAGGGCCGTAGGTTGGGGGGATAAGGCATTTATCGCCGCATTTTTCCCTCAAGGCCTGGCCGGAAAGGCAATAGAGATATATCGTAGCCATCATAAACAAAGCCTGCGTCGCTATTCTAAGCTGAAGCCTTATGCCAAAACCTTGCTTAGGCTAATAAAAAGGAAAGGCATAAAGTTGGCTGTGGCCTCGAACCGTCCTACAGAGTTTTCCCTGATTCTCCTGCGGCATTTTCGTATAGAGAGATATTTCGATTATGTCCTCTGCGCGGATAAGTTGAGATACCCCAAGCCGCATCCGGCGATATTGAACCGGGTAACTAAAAATACAAAGGTGGGCAAAAAGTATGCGCTTTATGTCGGAGATATGGCTTTGGATGCCCAGGCAGGGCTTCGGGCGGGGGTAAAGACGATTGTCGTCTTGGGTGGTTCGGGCAATAGGCGAGATATAGAGAAAGAGCGGCCTTATAAGATTGTTAAGGAGCTGCGGGAGGTAGCGCGTTATCTCATAAATACAGAAAGGTTTAACTATGGATAAACTTTAAACTGTATTCTATTGATTTTATTGATGAGAATATTAAAAAATTAAACCTAAACCGCGAATCAACGTGAATTATTAATCCTTGATTTATTAATGTATAATTTAGAAGTTAGAATTTTGCCCCTAGGCAAGGCGCGCACCCCATCCACTGGATGGGCGCCCCGACGCAGCCTACGGGCAAAAGACGGCTTCTAAATTGCCTCATCAACAAGTCAAGGGTTAATAAGACTAAGGTTATGCAGGATGAGTCGGAGGCGTGTAAGATCATTGAGCGGGCCAAGGGGATTATTATGCAGGAAAAGAATATGCCCGAGAGAGAGGCCTATCGACTGATTCAGAAATATAGTGTGGACAGGCGGCGTTCTATGTGCCCGGTTGCCGAGGCGATTATCCTGACAAGAGAGATTGCAGAAGATCCTGCCTTTTGATTGTAGATTTTGTTGCAGGATGGTCGATAAAGTTTTTTTCTTGATAGAATAGAAAATTATATCTATTTTTGAGGAGAAAACTCTGGGTAGATTCGACTATGTTCGGAGAGGGGAGTTATCCTGAGCGAAAGAACGAAGTGATTGAGTCGAAGGATTTTCCTTGACACCATTTTGATAATAAGGTATAGTAGATGAATGAAGAGGCGGATTGGATGGACGGGGCTTGCGGTTTCGGGAACGGTTTTGTTGTTTTTGTTGTTTTCCTCCCTTTTTACCCCTCCCTGGCAAGATAATTATCGGGATATTGCCTTAGACTGGCTGTCGGGCATTTTGGGGATAATGTTTGTCCGTCGGGGCCTGTGGCTGCGTGTCTGCGCGCGTTCCTATA
>JBHHYQ010000056.1:0-7075 GCA_046757595.1 Candidatus Omnitrophota bacterium | reverse complement strand
AGCTCAGCTGCTTAAGGGGTTCGATGCCGTTTGCTTGAGCGGGGGGAGCCGGGCGCCGCGCGATTTGGATATCGAGGGCAGAGAATTGGCGGGCGTTCATTTCGCTATGGATTATCTCGTTCAAAGCAACCGCCGCGTGGCGGGAGAGAATATCCCCGCCGACAACATTATCGATGCCCGCGGCAAACGGGTTGTGGTTATCGGCGGCGGGGATACGGGTTCCGACTGCCTGGGCACGGCGCACCGCCAGGGGGCATCCTGTGTGGTTCAGCTTGAGGTTATGCCCCGGCCCCCTAAGCAGCGAAGCGCCGATTCCCCCTGGCCGCAATACCCCTTGTTGTTTAAGACCTCTACTTCGCACGAGGAGGGGGGAGAACGGTATTGGTCTGTCACTACCCGTAGGTTTATGGGGGATAAGGGCCGGGTCGAACGGTTGTCTTGCGCGCGGGTAGAATTTATCCCTCAGGACAAGGGGCGGCCGTTGATGAAAGAGGTTGCCGGGAGCGATTTCGAGATAGAGGCGGATTTGGTTATTTTGGCCGTGGGGTTTGTCCATCCCGAACACCGGGGGCCGATTGCCGACCTGCGGCTTAGGCTCGATAAACGCGGCAATGTCGAGACGGACGGCAATTATATGTCTTCCCGCCGCGGCGTATTCAGCGCCGGGGATATGCGCCGCGGCCAGTCTTTGGTCGTCTGGGCGATAAGCGAAGGCCGCGGCGCGGCAGAGGCGATTGACAGATACCTGCGTTAATGAGACAAAAACCGACAATGTCGGTTTTTGTCTCATTAACGCAGAAAAACAGGAGACAGAGAGAGGAGACAGAGATGACCAAGAGAGATATCGTAGTAAAGGTTTCCCAGGCTACGGGGGTTAGCCAGGAAGAGGTTATGGTTGTAGCGCAGGCCACCTTCGATTGTATAATTGAGGCTTTGGCTCAGGGCAGGAATATAGAGCTGCGTAATTTTGGGGTTTTTCGCGTAAAAGAGAGGCGCCCTCGGATGGGGCGGAACCCGCGTACGGGAGAAACAGTGTCTGTCCCGTCGAGAAGGGTGGCGATATTCAAGCCCGGCCTGGAGATGAGGAAAAGGGTATCCGGGGTATAATATGGGCGCTAAATTCAGCCTGGTGCGCGGCACCAAAGATATACTGGGCGATGATGTCAAGGTGTGGCAAGGCGTCGAATCCTGCGCGCGGAGGATATTTTCTCTTTACGGCTACCGCGAGATTAGGACGCCGATACTCGAGCCGGAAGAGTTATTCCGGCGCAGCCTGGGGCAAGACAGCGAGGTGGTCGGGAAGCAAATGTTTACCTTGCGCCGTTCGGGTGACGATACGGATGCCACCGGCCCCGGGCGGATAGTCTTGCGCCCCGAAGGCACGGCCGGGGTCCTCCGCGCCTTCCTGGAAAATAATCTGGACAAGACAGAGGGCCTTGTCAAGGTCTATTATCTTGGCCCGATGTTTCGCGCCGAACGCCCGCAAAAGGGGCGCCTGCGGCAGTTTCATCATATCGGCGCAGAGGCAATAGGGTCGTTTGACGCGATATTGGATGCCGAGATTATCGCTTTATCCGCAGAGATACTGGAAAGCATAGGGCTTAGCGGCTATGATATAGAGATAAACAGCTTGGGTTGCGCAAAAGACAAGCAGAGGCTGGGCGACAATCTTTGCCGGCAACTGAAGGGGGATGTTTCCCGCCTTTGTCGGGATTGCCAGAGGCGCTATGGACATAATATCTTTCGGGTATTGGACTGTAAAAACAGGGATTGCAGAAACATAGTTTCCGGGTTAGACATAAGCCTGCAAGATTATCTCTGCCCCGATTGCCTTAGCCACTTTTCGCTGTTGCGGGATAGTTTGAATGATATTGGCCTACGTTATAAGGAAAACAGGCATTTGGTGCGCGGGCTGGACTATTATACCCGTACGGTATTCGAGATAAAACACCCGGCCTTGGGCGCCCAGGATGCCTTAGGCGCGGGGGGACGTTACGATAACCTAACCCAACAGTTAGGCGGGGGGGCTGCCGGGGCCGCGGGGTTTGCCCTGGGGGTAGAGCGGTTGATCCTGGCGATGTCTTCTTCGGCGCAAGATGCCCAACCGGTCCAACAGGGCCTTGTTTTCGGGGTATATATTATCGGCCTGGGAGACGATGCCCGACGGGAATGTTTTAAGGTGGCCACGGAACTACGCAAAAACAACATCCTGGCCGAGATGGGCCGGGGGGAAAGGTCGCTTAAGTCGCAGTTGCGCCGGGCCAACAATTCCCGCTTAAGGTGGGCGCTGATCATCGGCGAAGACGAGATGAAAGATAATTGCGTATTGCTTAAGGATATGGAAAAATCCCTCCAGGAAAAGGTGCGCCGCGGAGATGTCCTCAAGTCGCTGCGGCCAAGCGGCGAGCTGCGAGCTATGAACTTTCCTATCGAGGCTAAGCCTCGATAGGGACGAAGCACATCTTTATCTTTGTTCCAGGATTGGTTTTGGGATAAGGCATCGAAAAACAGATTAAAAAAATACTTGACAAATGATACTAATTTAGTATCATATAGTTATGGACTTGCTTGTTCGCCATAGCGATTATGCCCTGAGGGTCTTGGTTTATATTGCCGCAGGCAAAGGAAGGGTCGTTTCGGCCAAAGAGCTGAAAGAGGCCTTAGGGCTGCCTTATGCCTTTATCCGCAAGATATGCCAGGTGTTGCAGTTGTCTGGTTATCTTTTCTCTTTTAAGGGCAAAGGGGGAGGTTTTTGTTTGAAGAAGAAGGCGGATAAGATATTTATTTTAGATGTCCTGCGCCTGTTTCAGGGCGGCGTTAATTTCACCCATTGTTGCCTTAGGGGGGCGCCCTGTCCCAACAGGAAAAGATGCCCTATAAGGATGGAGGTTAAGGATGCGGAGCGGTTGGTGATTAAGCGATTGAGGAATGTGACTGTCGATTACTTAAGAAACAGGGGAGGGAAAGATGTTTTGTTTTCAATGTCAGGAGGCGGCGGGGAACAAAGGTTGTGCGGTAAAAGGGGTGTGCGGCAAAGACGATGAGCTGTCGGCATTGCAGGATATATTGATCTACGCCTTAAAAGGGCTGTCGGTATGCGCCCAGACGTCGTGCGCCAGGGGAGAAGATGACGATGATAATATAGGGCGGTTCATAAACCGCGCCTTGTTTATGACCATAACCAACGCCAATTTCGACAAGGAGAGGATGTCTTCGGCAATCGTCCGGGCGATAGAGCTGCGGGAGAAGGCCAGGGAAAGGATGGGAGACGTTTCGGAGGAGGCGCTTGAGCAATGTTGTAGATTTCGTTTTGCCCAGGGAGACGACATAAAAGACAAGGCGAAGGCAGCAGGCATATTATCGACCGAAGACCAGGGCCTGCGTTCGCTTAAGGAGTTTATCGTTGTTGCCGTAAAGGGTATTGCCGCTTATGCCTACCATGCCAGGATATTGGGGTTCGAGGATGGGCAGATATACGGCTTTATCCGCCGGGCCCTGGCTGTTAGCCAAAGGGAAAAGACGCAAGAGGCGCTGTTGAATACCCTGCTCGAGGCCGGAGAGTATGCGGTTAAGGCTATGGCCCTTTTGGATGAGGCCCATACCACAACTTACGGCCATCCGGAGATCAGCCCGGTGAATTTGGGCGTAAGGAAAAATCCGGCAATACTTATCTCCGGGCACGACCTAAAGGATATCGATGAACTCTTGCGTCAAAGTGAAGGACAAGGCGTGGATATCTATACCCATTGCGAGATGCTCTGCGCGCATTCTTATCCGGAGCTGAAAAAGTATCCCCACCTTGCCGGAAATTATGGCGGGTCTTGGTGGCGACAAAAAGAGGAATTCGAGGCCTTCAACGGCCCAATAATTATGACCACGAACTGCCTTGTCCCCCCGGCAGAGAGTTATCGGGACAGGCTATGGACCAGCGGGGTTGCCGGTTATCCCGGGATAAAGCATATCCCGGAAAGACAGTCGGGCAGGGAAAAGGATTTTTCTTCGGTAATCTCGCAGGCTAAGAAATGCCCTCCACCTCGGGAAATAGAGACGGGGATTATCAGCGGCGGTTTTGCCCATAACCAGGTTTTGGCCCTGGCCGATAAGATTATTGCGGCAATAAAGTCCGGGGCAATCAAACGGTTTATCGTTATGGCCGGGTGCGACGGAAGGCAAAACGCCCGCGATTATTTTACGCAGGTGGCCAGGTCCCTGCCCCGGGATACGGTTATCCTTACTGCCGGGTGCGCCAAGTATCGCTACAACAAACTCAACCTGGGGGATATCGGGGGCATCCCGCGGATAATCGATGCCGGCCAGTGCAATGACAGTTATTCCCTGGCTCTTGTCGCCCTTAAACTCAAAGAGGTGTTCGGGGTAGACGACATCAACCAGCTGCCGATATCCTTTGACATCGGCTGGTATGAACAAAAGGCCGTGGCCGTGCTTTTGGCCCTGCTGCATTTAGGGTTTAAGGGCATCAGATTGGGCCCGACGCTTCCGGCATTCGTTTCCCCCAATGTCGCCGCCATACTCGTAGAAAGATTCGCTATCAAGCCTACGGGAGATGTCCGTGATGATCTAACCGATATGCTTTGTTGAAGTTGAAGTATTGCGTAAGATTTAATGCTGTAAAAGATTGCAATCAGGCTATGCCGTAATGGCGATGTTTTGATTATGGCGCGGCCTGACGAGGCGGGGCTGGTTTTAAGTTTGTTTATCAACCCTTGATTTGGGTATTTGCCCAGACAGAGAGTAAAGCGGGTATAACTCGAGAGGGGGAGTCCCTAATGATGCTCCTTAAAAGGGGACAACGGCCGTGAGGCCATTTCCTGCTCTACCAAGGGGTTAATAAAATGGCGGAGAGGGAGGGATTCGAACCCTCGTGCCTTGTGGGCAACACGCTTTCCAGGCGTGCGCGCTAAACCGGGCTACGCGACCTCTCCATGATTATAATTATAGCATAATATAACAAAAGAGCAATTATATTAAAATAATACTTGCATATTTAAGAAATAATGTTATGATATGTTTTATGGTTCAGGCATCTAATCAAGCGAATATTTCTTTTTACGGGCTGGGGGTTGCCCCGAGAATACTGGATATCCTAGGCAGGATGAAGTTTGTTGTTCCTACGCCTATTCAGCATAAGGCGATTCCTATCGCTACAGAGGGCAAAGATATTGTAGGCGTTGCTCAGACCGGGACCGGAAAAACACTCGCCTTTGCTATTCCTGTTATTCAGTGTCTCTCTCGCAGGAACGGGCGGGCGTTGATTGTTGTCCCTACCCGGGAGCTGGCTATCCAGGTTAACGAAACGTTTCGCTGGCTTGCGCCTTCATTCGGGATAAAAACAGCTGTGATCATCGGCGGCGCGCCTATGCATCTACAGATAAGAGAACTAAGAAAAAATCCCCGTGTTTTAGTCGCCACTCCCGGTCGGCTTGTCGATCATATGGAACAACGTACGATACTTCTGGCCGATGTCCGCGTTTTGGTTTTGGATGAGGCCGATCGAATGTTCGATATGGGGTTTTTGCCGCAAATAGAAAAGATCCTTAAGTTTATTCCGCGCAACAGGCAGACTATGCTTTTTTCCGCTACTATCCCCGCAGAGATAGCGAAAATGGCGATTAGGCATATGAAGCTTCCGATAAATATCGAGGTTGCTCCCTCGGGGACCGCTGCCGAGAGAATTATTCAGGAGGTCTTTATCGTCCGAAGGTCCTCCAAACAGCGGCTGTTGACGAAGTTGCTTGAACGTTACCGTGGCCCGGTGCTTATATTTTCACGGACAAAAATAGGCGCCAGAAATATTACCCGCGGTTTGCAGCGCATGAACTACAGGGCAGCCGAAATTCATTCGGATCGTTCCCTTGCCCAGAGAAAAGAGGCGTTGAACGGATTTAAATCCGGAAGATACAAGATACTTGTCGCCACGGATATTGCCGCGCGGGGAATCGATGTTACAGGCATAGAGCTTGTCATAAATTATGACCTTCCCGATGATAGCGAAAATTATGTGCATCGTATCGGGCGCACAGGGCGCGCGGGGCATGAGGGACGGGCCATATCCTTTGCCATGCCCGATCAGGGTCGAGACATTCGGAATATCGAGAGACTTATCAATAGCGCCTTGTCGATAGTAGAACATCCGGACTTGCCTAAAGAGAGTTTTGTCGAGGGGCCGGAATGCCGCCGGGGTTCGGGCCTGCGCCGAAGAACGCCCCGAAGATCTTACGGAAACAGGACCTATGGACATAAGCCCTACAGGTATTCCCGCCGCAAATAACTCAAAAGTAATAGGTGCAAAAATATTGTGCAAAGAAAAAATTGTGATATAATTGTTATACAGGCTGCAGCCTGAAGTTTGTAGCCTGCAGCCTGCAATCTGAAAAAATGCCTGAACTGCGAAAAGACCCGGTGTTGGGACGGTGGGTAATAATTGCCACGGAGCGGGCCAAGAGGCCGGATAATTTTGCCGCAAGCTCCGCCTGCGGCCCGGCCGAAGGAGAATGCCCGTTTTGCGAAGGCAAAGAATACGAGACCCCGGCCGAGGTCTATGCCCTACGTAAGCCGCAGACCCGCCCCAACTCTTCCGGCTGGCAGGTGCGGGTGGTGCCCAGCATCAAGCCGTTGCTGCATATCGACGGGAAACCGGAGAGGCAGGGCCGGGGGATATTCGATATCATAAACGGCGCCGGCGCGCACGAGATTATCGTCGAGACCCCGCAGCATATCGCCAATATCGCCGATCTCTCCGTGGAACAGATTAGCCGGGTGATAGATGTTTACGCGCGGCGGTTTAAAGACTTAGAGAAAGACGAGCGCCTGAAATATTTGCTGGTGTTCAAGAATTACGGCTGGGCCGCCGGAGGAGGGCGGATAAGGCATTCCCGTTCCCAGATTATCGCCACCCCGGTAAACCCCAAGCGGGTCAAGGAAGAGCTGGTGGGGGCGCGTAAATATTTCGAGTATCATGAGAGGTGCGTGTTCTGCGACTTGATAAGGCAGGAGTTGGATTTTGGTAAGAGGATTATCGCCGACATCGACGGCTTGGTGGCGGTGGCCCCGTTTG
>JBHHYQ010000055.1:0-7139 GCA_046757595.1 Candidatus Omnitrophota bacterium | reverse complement strand
CCCAGACAGACAACGGGGGGGGTATTTATGGCCAATAGAACGCGCGTAGAGGCAAGGGTGGGGATATTCGTATTCATTAGTTTGGTTATCCTGGTTTATTTTTTGATGCGTATCGGGGATTTCGATATTTTTCGTTCCGGCTATAACCTTAAAGTATTTTTCGGTTTTGCCAATGGTATCAAGGTTAGCGCCCCGGTGCGCGTGGCCGGGGTAGATGCCGGGGAGGTTAGATCGATAAATGTATTTTTCGATCCCCAGGAAAATAAAACCCGCGTAGAGATATCCTTTTGGGTGAGAGAGACTACGCGCATCCCCGTGGATTCCAAAGTGATGATAAATACGCTTGGCCTTTTGGGAGAAAAATATCTGGAGATACTCCCCGGGGTGGATTATTCCAATCTATTCAAGGATGGGGATGTCCTGACGGGCAATGACCCGGTGCCGATGGAAGAGATAGGAGATCTGGGGCGGCGGGTCGTTGTGAAGTTGGAGGAGAGCATCGATTCGCTGAACGGCCTGATAAACGATAAAGATATGCACGCCCACATAAAACAGGCCGTAGATAATTTTAGCCGGATAAGCCAACAGATGGACGATATGCTTACGGCGATAAACAATTCCCGGGGCACCGTAGGGAAGTTTATTTACGACGCAAGTATCTATGACGATATGCAGGCAATGATTAAGGACCTGCGAGACCACCCCTGGAAGCTGTTGTATCGGGGAAAAGACAAGAGACGGAGAACAGAGAACAGAAGACAGAGGAAGTAGGGGCGTATTGTAGAAGTCTTGAAGCCTTCTTAATGAGACAAAAACCGACAATGTCACTTTCTGTCTCATTAAGGCAATTATGATATCTCCTTAATGAGACAGAAAGTGACATTGTCGGTTTTTGTCTCATTAAGAACATATTACGAAATTTCACCGTGTACTGGCGCTCTAATATATGAAACTCAAGACCATATTTACCTGCCAATCCTGCGGTTATCAGGCGCCTAAGTGGCTGGGGCGGTGTCCGGATTGTTCGGGATGGAATTGTTTCGTCGAGGAAGATTATCGCGGCAGTGGTCCCGTTGCCGGCGAGAGGTTGTTGGCGCAAGGCGTCTCTGTCGCTTCGGCGGAGCCTGTGCTTTTGGAGAGTGTAGAGGCGATAAAGGATAAACGTATCCTGACGAATATCGGCGAACTGGATAGGGTTTTAGGCGGCGGGATTGTCCCGGGTTCGGTTACGCTCGTGGCCGGTGACCCGGGTATAGGAAAGTCTACCCTTTCCCTGCAGGTGGTCTCCGGCCTGGCCCGCGCCGGGCATAGCGTGTTGTATATCAGCGGAGAGGAGTCTTTGCAACAGGTCAAGCTGCGAGCCTCCCGCTTGACGGACAAAGAGGCGCCGCGTTTTTATTTAGTTAATCATACTGACTTGGGGGCGATGGTTGCGGCCATAGACAAACTCTCCCCTGCCTTTGTTATCGTCGATTCCATACAGGTAATCAGCAGCAATGATCTGTCTTCCGGTCCGGGGAGCGTTTCCCAGGTGCGCCACTGCGCGGCAACGCTTACCGCCCTGGCTAAGTCGCGCGGCCTGGCGATGTTTATTATCGGCCATGTTACCAAAGAGGGAACCATAGCCGGGCCGAGGGTTTTGGAGCATATCGTGGATACGGTGCTTTATTTCGAGGGCGAGAAATATTCTTTGTATCGGATACTGCGGGCGGTAAAAAACCGATTTGGTTCCACCAACGAGATCGGCGTATTCGAGATGAACGGCGCGGGGTTGCAGGAGGTGGCCAACCCCTCGCAGATATTTTTGTCCCAGCGCCCCGAGGCTGCGCCGGGGTCAGTGGTCGTAGCGGCAATAGAGGGGTCGCGGCCGATACTTACCGAGGTTCAGGCCCTGGTCTCCCGTTCCAATTTTGGCTTTGCCCAGCGACGGGCGCAGGGGGTAGATAACAATAAATTGTCCTTGTTGGCCGCGGTGTTGGAGAAACGTATGGGCCTAAATTTGGCCAATGAGGATATATTTGTTAATGTTGCCGGAGGGATCAAGGTGGATGACCCGGCGTGCGATCTGGGGATGGCCGTAGCCGTGGCCTCCGGCCTGAGCAATAGGCCTGTATGCGCGGATACGGTGGTATTGGGAGAGGTTGGGTTGACCGGCGAGGTGCGCAGCATAAGTTATGCCGCGATGCGCGTGTCCGAGGCCGGGAAGTTGGGGTTTAAGAGATGTATTTTTCCGGTGACCAATTTTAAGGACGGGGTATTGCCTGGCGTGGATACCAAAAAGATAGAATGTCTTGGGGTGAGGGCGGTCAAAGAGGCGCTGGAATTAGTTTATTGATGGTGGATTGCGCACAGAGCAGGAGTTTATTTATACTGATGATGGAGAGTTTATAAGGAGTAAGATATGACATTGGTTTCTATTCGGCTTTTTTTTATTGTGGGCAGTATCGTAGTCGGTTATCAGACCGGTAATTTGAGAGGCGAGGGTTTGATCGGCGCCCTTGTCGGAGGCGGGGCAGCCGGGATTATCATCCTTTTGGAGATGGGGATGCGCCGGGTCTCTATGCGCGGGCTCTCCAGCGCCGTATTCGGTTTGATCCTGGGGCTGATTATGTCTAAACTCATCTCGGATGCCCTTTCGGTGCTTATTCTGGATTCCGGGGTGTCGTCTTTTACCAGCATTGCCCTGACTATGGTATTTTGTTATTTGGGCATGGCCCTGGCCCTGAGGGGCCGGGAGGAGTTTAACCTGATTATTCCTTATGTTCGGCTTAAACGCCATGATCAGAATGAGGATTTGATTGTTCTGGATACGAGCTGTATTATTGATGGCAGGATTATCGACATCTGCAAGACGAAGTTTATAAATGCCCGTATGGTTGTGCCGCGTTTCGTGCTCAAGGAGCTGCAGCAGATTGCCGATTCTTCCGATTATATCAAGAGGCGGCGGGGGCGGCGGGGGCTGGAGACTTTACATTTTATGCAAAAGAAATCCGGGATAAACATTATTATCCACGAAGGAGACTTTCCCGATATCAAAGAGGTCGATGCCAAGATAGTAAAGCTGGCCAAGATGATAGACGCCCGGGTGCTTACTATGGATTTTAACCTGAACCGGGTTGCCGGCATCCAGGGGGTAAATGTGCTTAACATCAACGAGCTGGTCAATGCCCTAAAGCCTGTGGTCTATCCCGGCGAGGAGATGGAGGTGAAATTGATTAAAGAGGGCAAGGAACATAACCAGGCCGTGGGTTATCTGGAAGACGGGACGATGATTGTCGTAGAAGATGGGCGGGGGTTTTTGGGGCGGATGGTCCGGGTGGTCGTGAGTTCCGTATTGCAGACCCAGGCCGGCAGGATGATCTTTGCCAAGATGCATTGAGTTTTTTATGGCAACAGAGGCGATTGTGGTTGCGGCAGGAGCGGGGAAGAGGTTGAAGAGCAAGATACCCAAGGCCTTAGTGGCTGTCAAAGGTGTCCCGATGATCATTCGGGCATTACGGGTGTTGAGCGCGCACCGGTCAATCCGGCGGATTATCGTTGTCGGACGCCGGGAAGACATACCTAAGATAAAATCATTAATAGCCAGGTATAATATTTCGCGGGTAAAACGTGTGGTCTGCGGCGGCCCCAGGCGCCGGGACTCGGTGTGGCAGGGCCTTGAAAACCTGGATGAGAACACGGAGTTTGTCCTTATCCATGATGCGGCGCGGCCATTTGTGAGTTCTGCGGTTATATCGCGGGTGATTAAGGCTGCGAAAAGATGGGGCGCGGCTGTTGCCGCGGTCGCAACCAAAGATACGTTAAAGGCAGCGCAAAGAAGAGGTAGGCAGTTGTTCGTAGATTATACCTTGCCTCGTGAGCTTATCTGGCGCGTCCAGACGCCGCAGGTGTTTCGCCGGGGATTGATTATCCGCGGGCATAAGGCGGTTAAAAATAAAGATGTTACCGACGATGCCTATCTGGTAGAGCGCTTAGGACATAAGGTAGCCTTGGTCTTAGGCGACTACGTCAATATCAAGATTACGACACCGGAAGATATTTGAGTTTATTGAGTTTGTTGAGTTATTGAGTTTATTGAGTTGTTTTTATTCAACAAACTCAACAAACTCAACAAACTCAAGTAACTCAACAAACTCAAATGTTTCGCATCGGCATAGGTTATGATAGCCATCGCCTGGCCTTGGGGCGCAGGCTGGTTTTGGGCGGGGTGGACATTCCCGCGCGGCGCGGACTGGTGGGGCATTCCGACGGGGATGTCTTGCTCCATTCCGTGTCCGATGCTCTGTTGGGGGCCTTAGGCGGGCCGGACATCGGGGAGTTGTTTCCGGACAGCGACCCCGGTTTCAAAGATGCGGACAGCGCAAAGTTGTTGCGGCAGGTTTATGCCCGGCTCAAGAGAAACAAAGCGCGCATCGTAAATATCGACAGTGTAATAATTGCCGTTGAGCCGAAGATCGTCGATTACAAACAAAAGATGCGTTCGATTATCGCCCGTATCCTGAGTTTAAAAACAGATCGGGTCAACATCAAAGGAAAACGTCCCGAGGGGCTGGGGCGGGCTGCGGCAGCGGCAATATCGGCCTATGCCGTAGCAATTATCGAGGCTAAGCCTCGATAGTCAATTATGATTATTCGGGAGTTACTCAAACGGCGGGTTGAACAGATAAATGCCCAACGGACAAAAAGGCCTCTTATCGTTTTGCCCGAGGCCGGAGACGAACGGGTTGTTCGGGCAGCGAGGCAATTAAAAGAAGAGGGGTTGGTAGACCCCCTGCTGTTGGGCAGGGACAGTTTATCTCAGGACAAGATAGAGCAATATGCCGCGGTATTTTACGATATACGTAAGGCCAGGGGGATAACCCCGGATGATGCGCGCCGCATAGTCTCCTCTCCGGTTTATTATGCGGCGATGCTTGTGCGCGCGGGCGGGGCAGATGGGTTCGTTGCCGGGGCCGCGCATACGACACCGGATGTGGCCCGGGCCGCGATATATTGTTTAGGGCGAGATAAACGTCATAATGTCGTTTCCGGTTGTTTCATTATCTGCGTGCCCGAATGTGAATACGGCGAAGGCGGCCTGTTTATCTTTGCCGATTGCGCGATTATTCCCGAACCCAACGCCCGTCAGTTGTCTTGCATTGCCTTGTCTGCGGCGGATTTGGCAAAAAAGGTGTTGGGGGTCGAGCCGCGGGTGGCGATGCTTAGCTTTTCTACTGTCGGTTCCAGCGGCCATCCGTCTTTGGCGCGGATAAGGGAGGCCGTGGATATGGCGCGGGAGGCATCTCCATCTTTGTCGATAGACGGCGAGCTTCAATTGGACAGCGCTATTATCCCTGAGGTGGCGAAGATAAAAAAAGGAGATAACGTGTTGGGCGGCCGGGCAAATGTTCTGGTATTCCCGGATTTGAACTCGGGAAATATCGGTTATAAGCTGGCGCAGCGCCTGGCGCGGGCCCGGGCCGTTGGCCCGGTATTGCAGGGGTTGTCTCACCCCTGCTGCGACCTCTCCCGCGGATGCAGCGCAGACGACATTATGGATTGCGCCTACGTCTGCGCCACGGATTAGTGAAGATTGTGAACTTTTCCCAAGCTTCGCTTTGGAAAAGGCTCCGGAATAGCTGATATGATACTGGTTATAAATGCCGGGAGTTCGTCGATAAAATATAGCCTGTTTGCTATGCCTCAAGGGCGGGCAGTTAAGCAGGGTGTTATTACCGGCGGCAGCCTTTTTCGTAAATTAGAAATGGCCTTGTCCGGGATACGTGGCGTTTCTGCCGTGGGGCATCGCGTGGTCCACGGCGGGGAGGATTTTAGCCGGCCGGTGTTGATAACCCCGCGGGTGATAGACACGATAAGGCGGGCGGCGCAGTTTGCCCCTCTGCATAATCCGGCCAATCTCAAAGGCATCGGGGTTTGCGCCCGGATACTGAAAGGCGCCCCTCAGGTGGCCGTGTTTGATACGGCCTTTCACCAGACGATGCCGGAAAAGGCCTATATTTACGGCCTTCCCTATGATTACTATAGACGTTGGGGCGTGCGCCGCTACGGGTTTCACGGCACGAGCCACGAGTATGTCGCCCGGGAGGCGGCGCGGTTATTGCGTCGGCCCTTGTCTCGTACTAATGTCATCAGTTGCCACCTGGGCAACGGTGTTAGCGTTACGGCAATAAGAAACGGGAGCTGCGTGGATACGAGTATGGGCTGGACCCCGCTGGAAGGGATGATTATGGGCACAAGGTGTGGAGACATTGACCCGTCCCTGATAGGCTATATCTCCCGGCGGGGTAAGATGGGCCTCGCCGCGGTATACGATGTCCTGAATCATAAAAGCGGACTAAAGGGTGTCTCGGGGATTAGCAACGACATGCGGAGGTTGTCCTGCGCGCAAAAACAGGGTAATCGTCGCGCGGCCCTGGCCCGGGATATCTTCGTCTATCGCCTGCGAAAATACATCGGGGCTTATATGGCGGTTTTGGGGCGGGTGGATATGGTTGCCTTTACCGGGGGCATAGGAGAACACCATCCCGATATCCGCCGGCAGGCGACAAGAGGATTGTTCGCCAATCTGCGTTCCCGGCCGCGGGTTGCCGTCCTCAGGGCCTGCGAAGAGCGGCTTATCGCCGAGAAGGCCATGGCTGTCTTGCGCAGGAGGATAGCCTGACGATGAAGTAATGGGAAGGGAGCATTGTGTTACGCACGATACTTAAATCCAAGATACATTTGGCCACAGTAACCCAGACCGAGCTGACCTATGAAGGCAGCATTACCGTAGATAGCGCGATATTGAAGGTTGCGGATATTTACCCTCACGAGAAGGTAGAGGTGCTCAACCTCAACAACGGCCAACGTATCGAGACTTATTGCATAGAAGGCGAGGCGGGCAGCGGGGTGGTCTGTCTTAACGGCCCGGCCGCGCGCCTGGCCTGCGTGGGAGACAAAGTGATTATCCTGAGTTATGTTTTGGTGGATGATAATCAGGCGCATAAGACAAAGTCCAGGCGAGTTTACTTAGACGGGTATAATCGAATTGTGGATAGAAAAGAAGGACGGTGAATTGTAACTCATATTGCGACAGAAGTCAAATAAAAAAAGCCCTTCCCCTGTTAGGGATTTTCGACTATATCTGTTATTTTGCCGTG
>JBHHYQ010000054.1:0-7220 GCA_046757595.1 Candidatus Omnitrophota bacterium | reverse complement strand
GGCTTCCCCCTCGGTGGTAATACACGGACGACCAATCCAAGGGTTGGGTCGACCGACGCAGCATACGAGCAAAAGACGGCTTATAAATGTGCATTAGTTAGTCAAGAGTTAATAAGTCTTGCGACCTTAGGTTATACCTTTACTACATTCGTGGCTTGTTCGCCTTTGGCGCCTTTTTCGATGTCGAACTCAACCTCTTGTCCCTCATCTAAAGTCTTATAGCCATCACCCTGAATTACGCTATGATGCACGAAGACATCGTTGCCGTTTTCAGGAGTAATAAATCCATAACCCTTTTGGTTGCTAAACCATTTTACTTTTCCTCTTGCCATTACCTGCTACCCTCCTTTCTTTACCCGATTAAAAACCACGAAAGAATATTGTATATTATTATCTTTCGGATCATCTTTAACAGGGTAAATGTTACGATATACACAATTGTTACTTTGTATAGTTTAATATAAATTCGGCCGCCTGTCAAGAAATATTTTCGATTTTTTTGGAAATGGCAGATTGCTCTTTTCGGGAATATTTTATTTCTATTTTCACGGGGGCGAATCTACGACGAGAACCGTTTTTCGGATTCCCGTCGGAGCTTATCTTTTGTGAAAGTATGAGGCGGGAATGATAGTTTTGATGTCTTATTGACCCTTGACTTACTAATGTACGATTTAGAAGCCAGGATTTTGCCCGTAGGCAAGGCGCGCGACCCATCCTATCGTCTGGGCGCTCCGCGGGGTGCCCGGACGAAAAGGACTGGGTCGGCCTAGCGGTGGCGCTTCGAGGCGGAGCAACGCGCGCCGACGAGCAAAAGACGGCTTATAAATGCGCATTAGTTAGTCAAGGGCCAATAAAATAAGTATTGCCTCGATAAGTACATGCTATCCTGGGCGCAAATGGGCGACGTCTAAAATGTCGGATATGATTATCGGTCTATGTTGGTGGCGTCGTATCGGAAGTTTCTCGTTCCAGAGTATTTTGCTATTATTTTTTGCTTTTATCGTTTTTGTGTGTTATAATATTTTTTTGGTATGATGCATTGTGATGAGTGGATTAATGCGGTAAAATCTCCGATAATGGATATCTCGGTTTAAATAATAATATAATGTCGCTGAGGAAAAGACGTAGATTGAGAATAGTTATTCCGATTTATCCTGCCTTCAATATTTATTCTTCCATCGCCCGGACCACGACCTCGTTGGGGCCGGTTTGTGTAGCCAGTTCTGCGGCCGAGGTTCCCGGCTGGGATGTCGAGGTCATAGATGAGAATAACCTACGTCGTTACGGGCCGCGCGGCCCGGACGGCGGCGCGGACCATAAGCTCCTGCAGCGGATAAGGCCGGCAGATGTCGTGGGGTTTTACGGCGGGCTGACCAGCACGATACCCCGCCTTTATGAGATCGCCGCCTTCTATAAACAGCAGGGCGTGTTGACCATTGCCGGGGGGCAGCACTTTCTTGCCGAAAACATCGCTGAGGCCTTGTCTTCGGGGATAGATTATGTGGTTGTCGGCGAGGGCGAGGAAACAATAAAAGATATCCTTTTGGCGATAGACAACAAGAAGGGGTTCGGGGGCATAAAAGGTCTTGCTTACTTTGCCCATAATGGGGTCGGGGATCTAAGGCAAGACAACCGCAATGTCGTGTTTACCCCCTCGCGGCCGCCTTTGCTCGATTTCGACAGGTTTCCTTTGGGCGATTTCTCTTTGGTGCGTTATGCCAGGATTAGCCTTTATCCCGTAGGCAGGATAAGGGGCTGTGGCATGGAGTGCGAATTTTGCACGGTCAAAGGGCGGCCGCGTCCGGCCTCTCCCGAGAGGCTATTGGAAAATATCAGCCTGCTTTTGGAGACCAGGGATGCCCGTAACTTCTTTATCGTCGACGATCTTTTTGGACAGCAGAGGGAGGAAACGATACGGCTTTGCCATATGCTTAAAAAGTACCAACAGGATGTGGGGAAGCGTTTGAATATTACGGTGCAGATAAGGCTGGATAAGGGCAAGGATAAGGAGCTGCTTGTTGCCATGCGTGACGCCGGGATCAATACCGTGGCTATCGGTTTTGAATCCCCTATTGCCGAGGAACTCTCGGCGATGAGAAAGCGTATTCGACCGGAAGAGATGATAGATCTGGCGCGTAGGTACCGCAAGGCCGGTTTCCTTGTCCACGGGATGTTTATCTTTGGTTATCCCGCCAAAGAGGGGGTGGATTTTGTTATGTCGGCAAACGAGCGTGCCCGGCGCTTCAAGGCGTTTATCAAAAGCAGCGGAATAAATACGGTTCAGGTCTTGTTGCCGGTTCCTTTGTCCGGGACGGAGCTAAAGACACGGCTGCAAAAAGAAGGCCGCATTTATTCCCTGCGGGACATCGGTTGGGAGTATTACGATGGGAACTTTCCTTTGTTTAGTCCTGACTCTCCGATGACCCCGGAACAGATGCAGATATCCATCCGCAGGATTATGGGCCGGTTTTATCGTTTCCGGCATATTTTTATGGTCGGGTTGCATATATTTTCCTTTCCCGGCCTGATATTCTTTTTGCACAATATCAAATTGGCCTGGAACAGGTGGCGTTGCGCCTGGCGTAATCATATTATTCGTTTTGGCGGCTGGGCGATTATCCAAAATTGGACCTCTCAGCTTAAAAAGGGGTATTTCTCCCAGAGGCTGGAGAGGGCAAAGAGGAATTTGGGCAAATGACAAATGGAGCATTTATCCTGTTGGGTTCGGCCCTGGCAGTCGCCTTTATTCATACCCTGCTGGGCCCGGATCATTACTTGCCGTTTATCGTCCTTTCCCGGGCCCGCGGATGGGGTCGGGCTAAGACTGCTGTAGTTACTATAATCTGCGGCCTGGGGCATGTCTTGAGTTCGGCATTGTTGGGCGTTGTCGGTATTGCTTTAGGAGTTGGCCTGTCTCGCCTTAACGCCGTTGAGGCCTTGCGGGGAGATATTGCCGCTTGGTGTTTGCTCGCCTTTGGTTTTACTTATTTTATCTGGGGCCTGCGCCGGGCGCTGCGAAATAAGCCGCATAGCCATCTCCACAGTCACTATCGCGGCTATTCTTTTAAGCATTATCACCCTCACCGTCATTACCGCGAGCATTCCCATCCTCATGGGGTAAGCCAAAATAGCAGCCTGACCCCCTGGATTTTATTCACCATCTTTGTCTTTGGCCCCTGCGAGCCATTGATACCTTTGGTGTTTTATGCCGCAGCCCGGTGGGGCCTTGTTTTTGCCCTAACCCTGACGGCTATCTTTTCTCTTGCGACTATTTTCACTATGTTGGTTATGGTGTTTGTTTTGTCCGGCCAATTGTCGCGGCTGTCTGCGCCGCGGATGGCAAGGTATTCTCACGCCGCGGCCGGACTTGCGATCTTTGCCTGCGGCGCGGCGATAAAGTTTTTGGGGATGTAATGTGCCGTGACAAAATAATGTTACACGTTCCCCGTTAATGAGACAAAAAGTGACATTGTCGGTTTTTGTCTCATTAACTATCTTACTATATTCTACCATGTTCCTCACAGATTCTAAATTTTGCTTGACATCTTTGTCGGGGCGGGTTATAATACACGCGGTTTGATTGGTAGCGCAACCGTAAGAGGTAATAATAACTTGGGATAGGAGGTTGTTATGGCAGTAAGGATTAGGTTGTCTCGCCCGGGCAAAGGGATCAAGAAGAGATATTTTTTCCGTATTAGCGTTATGGATTCCCGACAGGCGCGGGATTCGCGGGCCATAGAGCAGGTAGGCTATTACAACCCGGAAAAAAGTCCGGCCGAGGTCGTGTTTAAAAAAGCAAGGATGCGTTATTGGTTGTCGCAGGGGGCGGGGCTGAGCCCTACGGTGAAGAGCTTGTGGCGAAAGGCCGTGGCAAACAAGGCGCAATAATTATGGCTATCTCGTCGAAGGATGTGCGTTATGCCGCGGATCTGGCGCGCATAGAACTGGATGATAAAGAGTTGACGACGTTGTCGCGGGACCTGGAAGAGATCGTAGGGTTTATCGATAAATTGAAAAAGGCGGAGGCGCGGGGTGTTTCTCCTACCAGTCACATCCTGCCTTTGCGCAATGTGTTGCGCGAGGACAATGTCACGACATCGTTGGATATTAGGCTGGTCTTGCAAAACGCCGATAACAAAAAAGGGAATTTTTTCCGCGTACCGCAGGTGGTTAATTCATAAAATAATATTACAAAATGACAAGGCCGCTTTGTAATATTATTTTATGTCAACTGTAACATTATTTGTGGCGCTATGGTTGAGGTAGAATTAAGTAAGATTATTATCGACGAAAAGAGGCAGGAGCAGGTTATCGTCCTCAAGGAACGTTTTGGCGGGCGCCTGCTCCCTATCGTCGTGGGGATAATGGAGGCCGCGGCAATAAGGATGCCTTTGGCCGGGATGAACCCGCCACGGCCATTAACTCATGACCTGATTAAAATAATAGTAGATACCCTGGAGGGAGAGATAGACCGGGTGGTTATCGATAAATTGCGCCAGGGGACTTTTTACGCTAAGATCATCATCGGCGCATACGGAAAGATGAAGGCTGTGGATGCTCGCCCTTCGGATAGTATTGCTTTAGCCTTGCGGACCAAGTCTCCCATATTCGTGGAAGAGGAGGTGCTGGATAAGACCGGTGAGACACAGGTTTAGTTTGCGGGAAAGGGCCGTTTTATTCCGCGTGGCCGACATCGCCGCCGAATATAAATGCGATATTTATCTTGTAGGGGGGTTTTTGCGGGATTTGTTGTTGGGGCGGAAAAGCCGGGATATCGACTTTGCCGTTCGTAAAGGCGCGGTTGCCCTGGCCCGTAAAACGGCAAATAGGCTTAGGGCCGGATTCGTCGTTTTAGACAAACGGCGCGGCTGCGCCCGGGTGATAATCAGGCGCGGCGATAAAGGCCTCATCCTGGATTTTACGGATTTTCGCGGCCGGGATATAGAACAGGATTTGGCGGCGCGGGATTTCAGTATCAATGCCCTGGCCGTGGACTTGGCTTTGTTGCGGAAGGGGCGCCGGCTGCGGGATGTCTTGTTGGACCCTTACCGCGCCGCGGCGGACATAGAAAATGGGTGCCTGCGGTTAATATCTCCCCAGGCCATCGACGAGGACCCGTTGAGGATGCTGCGGGCTTTTAGCCCGGCGGCGACCCTGGGCTTTTCCTTTGCGCCGCAGACGCTTACGGCTATAACGCGCAAGAGGCGCAGGTTGTCCTCTGTCTCTGCGGAAAGGGTGCGCGAGGAGTTGTTTAAGATGTTGGCCGCAGAGAGGGCGGCAATGTCTTTCCGTCGGTTGGACAAGGCCGGCCTTTTGGAGGTCATCATCCCCGAGATAAAGGCGATGCGGGGGTTGCCGCAGGGGCCATACCATCATCTCAATGTCTTGCAGCATTGTTTTGAGACGATGGAGAAAATAGAAGGGTTGTTTGAGGAGTTGAAACGTCGCCGCAGGATAGGGAAATATTTGGATGAGGCCTGCGGCGGGGATCATTGCCGTCGGCAGATACTTAAACTCTCCGCATTCCTTCATGATGTCGGCAAGCCCGCGGCAATGAGTGTCGAGCGGGACAGGACGCGGTTCCACGGCCACGAGCATATCGGCCGCAGGTTAAGCGCGGCAATATGCGCGCGCCTGAAGATGTCTTTGCGCGAGATACAGGCGATTAAGACGATTGTTTCCTGGCACCTGCGCCCGGGTTATTTAGCCGATAACCCGGTGATAACCCCGCGAGCCCTGTTTCGTTATTTTCGCGATACCGCGGAAGAAGGGGTAAGCGTGTTGCTTTTGTCCATAGCCGATCAACGGGCAACGCGCGGGCCGCTTACCAGCCGCGGCAGCCGCATCGTCCACGAGAAGACCTGCCTGCGGCTTATCAATGAATATTTTCGCCGCCGGCAAGAGAGAGTCGCCCCGCGGCTGATTACGGGAAACGATTTGATAAACAGGCTGCATCTTGCCCCGGGCCCGATATTTGGCAAGATCTTGAAACAGGTGGAAGAGGAGCAGGCCGCGGGAAACTTAAGCGTAAAACGCGATGCCCTGGTCTTTGCCCGCCGCCTGTCCCATAGATTGTCCGGCAGGCGCGCCTAAAATAACGTTACAAAAATGATAATGTCACTTTTGTAACGTTATATCATAGTCGATAAAAAATAATGTTACAAAAGTGATAATGTCAATTTTGTAACGTTATTTTGGACAATGAAGATTGGGGATGTCGAGCTCGAGATAATAAAGGGAGACATAACCCGTTTGGATGTGCGGGCCGTGGTCAATGCCGCCAACAATAAGTTGCTTATGGGCGGGGGCGTGGCCGGAGCAATAAAAAGGGTTGGTGGTCAATCTATAGAAGAAGAGGCGGTAAGATTAGGCCCGATAGGCATAGGGGATGCCGTAGTCACATCCGCAGGGAAGCTTCCGGCAGAATATGTCATCCATGCCGCGACGATGGGGATGGATTTTTCTACGGATGAGGATAAAATCCGCCGTTCTATGCATAGCGCCCTGAGCCTGGCGGAAGAAAGGGGCCTCGAATCTTTGGCCTTTCCTGCCTTGGGCTGCGGCGTAGGAGGGTTCGACTATGCTGCCTGCGCCAAGATTATGGCCCAGGAGGTCTTTCGGCTTGTCAGGGAAGACGAGCGTCCGAAAATCCGCAAGATAGTCTTTGTCTTGCGCGACCAGGCCGCCAAAGATGTTTTCGAAAAAAATGCCTTTTCTTACCTAAGTTATATTTCCCGCAAGAGTTGCCAGGGGCCGTTTGTTACCGTAGATGCGATTATCGAGGTCGGGGATGGGATAGTGCTTATTCGGCGCAGCAATCCTCCTTTTGGTTGGGCCCTGCCCGGCGGGTTTGTGGATTACGGCGAGAGCCTGGAGCAGGCGGTTGCCCGCGAGGCAAAAGAGGAGACTGGCCTGCAGCTGTATGAACTAAGGCAGTTTCACACCTATTCCGATTATCGGCGCGACCCGCGCTTTCACACCGTCTCTACGGTATTTGCAGCCCGGGGCGAAGGCGCCCCCCGCGCGGCATCGGACGCGATGGATATAAGGGTTGTATCTTTGGCTAAATTGGACGAAATAAGACTTGCCTTTGACCACAGAAAGATATTGGATGATTATAGGCGAAAGTTAAGTTGACATCTACGGTTGAACCGTAGATGTCAACTTATCAACCTTTGCGCTACCAAATGAACAGATTAGAAGCCAGGATTTTGTCCGTA